>CANFIL010000063.1 GCA_947447095.1 Actinomycetota bacterium
CCTTGCGAAGGTTGTCTCCACACACGAAGAAATCAATTTCATTCGGGTATTCAGAAGATACGCGGATACGGCCAACAACAGTTGGGTCAGTATCGACAACATCAATCGGCGTTGGGAATACCTTGTTCGCAGGATCATCGACTACAAGCACGCCTACTGCGTCAGCAAGCAATTCACGAACTTCATCGGCAGTAACTGGACGATCTAGAACTGCGTGAACTGCCAGCGAATGAGTTGTGACAACAGGTACACGAACACATGTTGCGTGAACCTTCAGATTTGGATCGCCAAGGATCTTGCGTGACTCATTACGAACCTTAAGTTCTTCTGATGTGTAATCGTTTTCACTCAATGACCCAGCCCACGGAACAACGTTCATTGCAAGTGGAGCTGGGAAGGCGCCGAGTTCAGTGATCTCGTTTCGAACATCCTTGGTATGGCTGCCCAGATCTTTGCCTGCAACTGCGTTGATCTGTTCATGCAAAGTGTCGATACCAGCTTGACCAGCACCAGATGCGGCTTGGTAGGAAGCAACAACAAGTTCTTTCACCCCGAATGCTTCGCGCAGTGCACCAACAACAACGATCATCGAAAGCGTCGTGCAGTTTGGATTGCTGATGATTCCCAGTGGGCGGTTCGCAACCTGATCTGAATTTACTTCTGGGACGACAAGTGGAACATCAGGGTTCATGCGGAAAGCACCTGAATTATCAACAGCGACAGCGCCATGCGCTGCAGCGATAGGTGCCCACTTTTCCGAAATTTCGTCTGGCACATCGAACATAGCAACATCGACGCCATCGAATGATTCTTCGGTCAGTTCTTCAACTACGACATCTTGGCCGCGAACCTGAAGTACCTTGCCAGCTGAACGAGCCGAAGCAAGCAACTTGATGTCGCCCCACACGTCTGGACGAGTCGACAAAATGTCGAGCATGACTGTGCCGACTGCGCCGGTTGCGCCGACTACTGCAAGTGTTGGTTTCTTTGACATGGTTATCGTCCCGTTCCGCCGTAGACCACGGCTTCGCCATCGCTATCAAGACCGAATGCGGCGTGAATCGCTTGCACGGCAGCCTTTGCATCTTCGGCACGCGTTACAACCGAGATACGAATTTCTGAGGTCGAAATCATTTCGACGTTTACTCCAGCATCAGCAATCGCTTTGAAGAAGGTTGCCGAAACGCCAGGATGTGAGCGCATTCCGGCGCCAACGAGAGAGATCTTTGCGATGTTTTCATCGGTTTCGATGTCTTCAAAGCCGATCTGAACTTGAGCTTTGCGCAACTGAAGTTCAGCCTTTGCTGACTCGGCAACTGGCACAGTGAAAGTAACGTCAGTCTTGCTTGATCCACTTGCTGAAACGTTTTGAACAATCATGTCCATGTTGATGCCAGCATCAGCAACTGATTGGAAGATTGCGGCTGCGGTTCCTGGACGGTCTGGCACACCAACGACGGTGATCTTTGCATCCCCAAGATCGTGTGCGACTCCAGCGATGATCGGCTGTTCCATAATTGCTCCTACTTTGGACAACTTTTCTAACTTGGACTGATCAGCCAAGTCAGCAATAACAAATGTGCCTTCTTTATCTGAGAAGGAAGAACGAACGTGAATTGGCACATCAAAACGTTTCGCGTATTCAACGCAACGAAGGTGAAGAACCTTTGCACCTGCTGCAGCTAGCTCCATCATTTCGTCATACGTGATGCGTGGAACCTGGCGTGCCTTTGGCACGATGCGTGGATCTGCAGAAAAGATGCCATCGACGTCTGTATAAATCTCACACACGTCTGCGTAAAGCGCTGCGGCCAAAGCAACTGCCGTCAGGTCAGAACCGCCGCGGCCAAGAGTCGTGATGTCTTTCGTATCTGCAGACACACCTTGGAAGCCAGCAACAATTGGAATTGCATTTTCTGACAATGCTTGCTGAATGCGATCAGGTGTGACGTCAACGATGCGTGCCTTGCCGTGCGTTGAGTCAGTGATCAGACCGGCTTGGGAACCTGTGTATGAACGCGCTTCGTATCCGAGGTCGCTAATCGCCATTGCAAGAACAGCCATTGAAATGCGTTCGCCAGCAGTCAACAACATATCGAGTTCGCGGCCCGGCGGATTCGGCGAAACTTCGCGAGCTAGATCAAGAAGTTCGTCTGTTGTGTCACCCATTGCAGAAACGACAACGACAATTTGGTGTCCGGCGCGCTTAGTGTCAACGATGCGTTTTGCGACGCGCAGAATGCTTGAGGCATCTGCGACGGACGAACCACCGAACTTTGCTACAACGAGACCCATAACGCCTAATTCTAAAGGCAGTCTCACCATCAGGACATTTCGTCCAAATAATGGAACAGCTATGGGCTTACTTGGCGCCGGCCTTCGAGGGCTCGCCCGAGCGTAATTTCATCTGCATATTCCAGATCGCCGCCAACGGGTAGGCCACTGGCCAGGCGAGTGACCTTTATTCCTAAAGGCGAAATCATGCGCGTTAAGTACGTTGCGGTGGCTTCACCCTCGAGATTGGGGTTGGTAGCCAAGATGATTTCTTGGACTGCCCCATCTGACAGGCGCTTGAGCAATTCGGCAACACGAAGGTCATCAGGACCGATTCCATCAATCGGATTTATCGCACCACCAAGTACGTGATAGCGACCCCGGAATTCGCGAGTACGTTCTACGGCTAGAACATCTTTGGGTTCTTCGACTACGCAAATGACAGCTTGGTCGCGACGAACGTCGTTACAAATGCGACAGGTATCTGCCGAGGCGACATTGAAGCAGGCATTACAGAAGCGAACTTTCTCGTTTACTTCCTGCAACAGGACGCCGAGTCGTTTGACGTCTTCGGAATCTGCATTTAATAAATGAAATGCAATGCGAGATGCACCTTTAGGACCTACGCCTGGAAGCCGTGCAAATTCTTCGATCAAGTCCTGCACGATTCCCTCGTACATGCTTGTCATACTTCGCGTGGACTTTCACTAATTACGGTTGCGCCGAAGGCTTGGGCAACCATGTCGATTGTTGAAACTTGCGCCATCACTTCGTCGTCAGGAGCTGCATCACCAGTGTCGACTGCTTCGGCTTCACGCTTTTTTGCTGGAGGTAACGCAGCGCTTGGATCAAGTTGCGGATCAATCTGTACTCGAACGCCAAACAACTCTTGGATGACATCACGCAATATTTCAAGACGCCCGCCAGCAATAGCGTTCTTCATTTGCCCAGCCTGCTTATACGCAATCGCTATGACGCCATTACTCACAGAGATCGGAACCGTATCTTGAACTGCCATTCCGGTAACGGGGCTTTTGGCCTTCATTGTGTTTACAACAAGTGTCCAATTCTTGCGAAGTGCATCAATATCCAAATCACCAGAAATTGTTGTCGGTGTCGCAGCAACTTGTTCTGCTTCCTCTTGCGCAGCGACTTTCGCAGCTCCAACTACCTCGGATGGTTTGCGAGGTGCAGGTGCGCCTGGCTTACGCGATGTCATTGGAGCAGCAGCCGGCTTTGATTCCACAACTGCAGGACGGTCGTCTTCGATGGCTGGAGGTGCCACTGGTGCGCTCACTGGTGCAGCAGAAGGGGCTGGGGCAGCAATGGATTCTTCTTGCGCCCGTTGACGAACAACGCTTGGCCGAACCGAAGGAGCGACGCCGCCCTGTTCAAGTTTGGTAATGCGCTCTGCCAAATCTGATGTCACTTCATTTGTCACCAAACGTGCAACCAATAACTCAAGCTGCAATCTTGGGGCAGAGGCGCCACGAAGTTCAGACAGTCCAGCGCTCACAAGATCAGCAACCCGCACAAGTTGGGCCGGAGTAAAGAGCTGTGCTTGCTTTTCCAAATCTGCAATTTGTTCTGCAGGCAAATCAAACAAGCCCGACTGCGTTGCATCAGGAACTTGTTTGACAACAACCAGGTCGCGCAGACGCTCGAGTAGATCCGTTGCGAATCGGCGAGGTTCGTGTCCTGACGAAACAATCTGGTCAATCAAAGTGAATAGCGCGGCGCCGTCACCAGATGCAATCGCATCGATGACCTGACTCAAGATCACTTCATCTGTGAAACCAAGTTGCGCGACTGTCTCGGTGTACGTGATACCTGCATCGCTAGTGCCCGCAATGATCTGGCCAAGAACCGAAAGTGAGTCGCGAACGGAACCAGCACCAGCACGTGCGATCAAAGCAAGCGCTGCGGATTCGGCAGGAATTCCTTCGAGTTCACACATGCGTGCAAGGTGTTCTTGCAGCCCTTTAGCCGAGACCAATCGAAATGGGTAATGGTGAGTACGTGAACGCAGAGTCGGAATGATTTTGTCTGGTTCGGTCGTCGCAAAAATAAATTTCAGATGCGGTGGCGGCTCTTCGACAAGTTTGAGCAAAACGTTAAATGCATCTTTTGTGAGCTGGTGTGCCTCGTCGATGATGTAGACCTTGAAGCGCGACGACACCGGTGCATAGATCGCGCGTTCCCGAAGCTCTTTCGCATCGTCAATGCCGCGGTATGTTGCAGCGTCAATTTCGATTACGTCAATTGAGCCGGGACCGTTAGGAGCCAGATCGATGCACGACTGGCAAACACCACATGGAGTCGGTGTTGGGCCTTGTTCGCAGTTGATTGAACGAGCCATAATGCGCGCCGATGATGTCTTGCCGCAACCACGGGGTCCTGTGAATAGATAAGCGTGATGAATCCGGTCGCTCTCGAGTGCACGCGCTAAAGGTGCTGTGACGTGGTCTTGCCCAATAACGTCTGCGAATTGCGCAGGGCGGTATTTGCGGTAAAGAGCCAACGACATATCTTCCAGAGTAGTCGGTCACTCTGACCCAAGTGGCGTGGAGATAAGGCAAAGCTCGAATCACGAAAGGACCCCTCGCGCACCCGTTAGAGCCCGTTTATCCTTGCTGCCTTCCGGCCCTGGGGAGGTTCACAGGGTAACGCCACGCGAGGGGCTGGGTTAAGTCTAAGGCTTTGGCCGGTTCGCAATTTTCCTGTGATTACGGGTAACCTTGCGGTTCTGGAGGATTCGCCTAGTGGCCTATGGCGCTCGCTTGGAAAGCGGGTTGGGTGCAAGCCCTCAGGGGTTCAAATCCCCTATCCTCCGCCATCTCAATGGGCACATCCAAAGATGTGTCCATTGGCTATATGGAGGGAACATGATTTGGGAGCCGAGCGCAGGTACATCTACCCGCGCAACTTGAGGCGCTCGGAAGAGGAAATAGTTACCGCGCGCTCTGCGCTCTAACGAAATTGAGAAAGCGACGGCTCCCCTATCCTCCGCCTCTATATTCATTCCATGATCAATGCAATCTTTTTGAATCTGCCAATCGAGAACCTCAAGCGTTCCGTCGATTTCTTCGGAGCCCTTGGCTTCACATTCAATGAACAGTTCACTGGTGACGACAGCACCTGCATGATCATCGGTCCACATATGTATGCCATGTTGGTGGAGCACGCAAAATTCTCTTCTTTTATCGAAAAGCCGATTGCAGACAAATCAACGGTCGAAATGTTGATTTCGCTATCCTGCGAATCAACTGAAAAAGTTCGCGAACTTTCAGAGAAAGCTTTTGAGCTTGGTGGGCGTCAACTCAATGACGCCGAGGATCACGGCTTTATGTATAGCTGGGGCTTCGAAGACCTCGACGGACATATTTGGGATTTGTTCTGGATGGATCCAGCTCACGTTCAATAACACCGTTAACCGCGAGATACTGCTCGCGAACGGAACTAGCTCTGGTAAACGTGAGGTGCGAGTACTGCAACTTCGCGAAGATTGCGATACTGCTCGGCGTAATCCAAGCCGAAGCCAACAACAAACTCGTTTGGAATATCTAGTCCGATGTACTTTGCATCAACCTGCACCTTGATGGCATCTGGCTTGCGCATCATCGTCATCACTTCAACCGATGCTGGACCGCGAGACTTGAGGTTCTTGATGAGCCACGACAATGTCAGCCCTGAATCAAGAATATCTTCGACAATCAGCACGTGACGATCCTTGAGATCAATGTCGAGATCCTTGAGGATGCGAACAACGCCGCTTGACTTTGTTCCTGAACCATATGACGACACAGCCATCCAGTCCATGTGCACTGGAACGCTGATGGCACGTGCAAGATCAGCCATCACCATAACTGCGCCCTTAAGCACACCAATAAGAAGAAGTGGCTTATCAAGATTTGCGTAATCGCCATCGATCTCGCGTGCAATTTCGTGGATGCGACGATCAAGTTCTTCACGAGTAGCTACTACATGAGTGAGATCGTTGCCTAGTTGTTCCGCGTCCACGTATTACTCCTTGGGTGCCTTGTTGAACATCAGTTTGCCATGAGCCCTAGTCGCGTTGATCGAGCCGGGTAGGTTAAGCGGCCCCTGCCCGTGCCAGCGCGTGATCAGACCTTCAATCGAGAGCACATGTTCACGCGTTAAATCGTTCACGTTGCATCCTGCATCGATAGCCAACATTCGCAGAACCCGAGTACGAATCGCCGATGGCAATTGTGCAAGTTCGTTGACGTCTGTTGTCACGGATGTTGCTGCAATCGCATCGAGTGCATCAGCGTCATCGCGCAGCATGTCCGCAGTGCGGGCCAAGGCTGGAGTTATTCCCGGTCCGAGTTCAGCTTCTAGTACCGGCAAAACTACCGAACGAACACGCACTCGTCCGAAACGAGGATCCTGATTGTGCGGATCCTCAAACGTAGGAAGGTCTGAAACGCTTGCCCGTACGACATCGCGACTGACGCTCAGCAACGGGCGCCGATACAGCCCGTCAATCTCGCGCATTCCCGAAAGGGATCGTGCACCTGAACCACGAGCAAGACCGAGCAGAACAGTTTCAGCCTGATCATCGCGAGTATGCCCGAGTAAAACAGCTTTCGCGTTGTTGTTATTCGCATAAAATTCGAATGCAGAACGACGCGCATTTCGGGCGGCTGCCTCCATGCCCCCCGCACCTGGTCCGGTTGCTACTTCAACTGGAATCATCACGACAGGATCAGCACCAAGTTCGGTTGCTAAAACAGATGTATTTGAGGCGACAACTGATGAATTGTCCTGAAGTTGGTGATCAATCACGACAGCTCCAACGCGCAGCCCCAATTCATTGCCGACATGAACAGCAGCGCGAACCAACGCAATACTGTCAGCGCCACCAGAGCAACCCACAACAATGTGGTCGCCTGGATCTAGGTCTGAAAGATTTGCAAAGAGGGC
>CANFIL010000064.1 GCA_947447095.1 Actinomycetota bacterium
AGAACTGAGCCTCAAATTGAAACGAGGGGCAAATGCGAGTGTCGCTTTGCCCCTCGTTTGTTAGAAGATGTTTATCCGACTTCTAAGCTCACGCCCCATGCACTCAGAAGAGTGCTGATAGGAACATAAACGATGTCATTCGAACAGTATTCTATTGAAATAGTTGGGTCTAGCCCATAAGTACCGCAACTTGTATGGTAACTAGATCCCCAATAAACGGAGGATATGATGCCTCGAGCTTGCGCTTTCCCAGTACTTAATAAATGGTAAGCCGGTCCGCCGCTATCTCCACTTCCTGCAAGTACGTTATTTGTGGAGCCGTGCACAAGGATGGTGTTAATTGCGTACCCGTTGTAATTCCAAGTCACGCTATCGTCCGTTATAACGCCGCACCGATTGCCCGACGTAGCTCCAGAGAGACAAACAGTATCGCCAACCCAATTTGAAGCCCAACTCTGAACTGCGATACTAGAATTCGACGACCAAGAACCAACATAAATTCTCCCTATAGTTGCAGGGGATGCGCTGGGATCAATTAGTTGTGAATCCAAATTTATTTTTCCAGCGACACTTCCACCTCCCGGTGCAATTGTGACGCTCAAATCTCCGTTGTATACGGCATTGTTCGAACTCGGGTCACAATGTCGAGCACTCAGAAACTTCCCGTAACTTCCGCTAAGGACTGAGAAGCCAAGTGAACAGCCTTCCCATTGAGTGCCATTCTTTTGTGCTGTACGCGCGCCACCTTTAAATGGTGCTATGTCACTAAGGCGGCCTGAGAGTGTGAGGTCTTCGAAGTTGTTTCGTACGATTTTCACATTCTCAATTTGAGTAATTTCTCTAATTTGATCAATCGAGGAATCTTCGAACTTGGAGCTTGGACCAACGCCTATGGTCACAGTTCGGCTAACAGGATCCATGGAGACTCCCTGAATGTCCCATGAATTTTGTTCACCTAATTGAAGGATTCCTTTTACAGCCTGGTCCTTATCATCCCGTGAAATCTTCACCGATGAGTCAACCTCGATTGAAATGTCTTTCGAATTCTCAGAAATGAACTTTAGAACTCGCTCAGGAGGAGTGCCCTTCCAGAACAAATGTATGGCTTTGTTTTCGGCATCCGTGTGAATGTCAACAAAATTGGCGTCGGAGAGTTTGTAAATATCATCGGCGAGCGTTGAAATTTGATCTTGAACTGAATTCTCAGGTTGAGTTGAAACCTGAATAGGTGATTGTGCGGTGGGGATGGCGTTTGCCGACGTTGCAACAGTTCCCATGGCGAGGGCAACGCCTGCGGCCGTCAACGCAACAATGAATGTGGCGTTCCTTCGAAAGTGCGACATAGAGAGTATCTCCTTGGTGCAAGGCATAGTTGCCTACTTGTTTATGTCACAATCATTCGATTTTGTTACATCTTCAGGCAGAAAGTTTCTGACATTTTCGAATCAATCCAAATTTCAATGGATTCGGCGCATGGTGAAGCGCTCGAGGTTTTGAGTTCGCCCGAAATAGCTAAATTTGGGTCTTTGTGAGTTGAATCGAGATTTTGCTGAGAAATTCCACATGATTTCTCAGCCAGCCTTTTCACGTCCACGGTATTACCGGGCAGGGTGAATTGAGTCATGTGTATGTCGCCATCTTGTATTCGTTTACAAGAAACTTCATACGACTTCATTGGTTTGGTTGCAGTGAGGTCATCAGATTGGATTTGGCGGCCGAAGGCAAAAAGTGCCACCAAAGAAAGCCCAACGCCGCCGACAGACTTAGCAATCTTTCGACGTGTTTCGAATTTTGAAACTCGGTTGATCCCTATTGCGATTGCCTCTTCACTCAGGGTGAAATCTTTATCGTTAGATTTCATTGCAGTTCTCCTTGAGGATACGCTTTGCCAAAATTTAGTCCGTGCTTGTTTGTAGCTTCGCGAAGTCTTGATGTTGCCCTGCTAAAGCGCGTGCGAGATGTTGAGGATGAAATCCCGAGTATTGATGCAATTTCATCGTAAGACAAATCGTCTATTACTCGTAGCAAGATAATTTCGCGATCGGTATGGCTGAGTTTGCTCAACACAGAATAGGTGGCTTCTAGATTTGGATCACCATCGAAGTAGGAGGTATTTGAGAGGTCGCTTAATTTGGTGTTGGAGGCCAATTTAGACATTAGATCTTGGTAACGAACTCGACTTTTTACGGCGTTGAACGATTTGTTGGCGCAGCAGACAAATAGCCATGGGTAAAGCGATGAATTGGAATCGATCTCAATTGTATGACGCTTTTTCCAGAGCAAAAATAATGTGTCAGAAGTGATTTCTTCTGCTGTTTCGCGGGATCCCACACGAACGAAGGCGGCACGGAATAGACGGCTTCCATATTTGCGGTAGATGGCTTCGTACGCCTCGATATTGCCACGCTTAATCAATTGAAGTAATGTCGCATCACTTTCCTGATTGAACTCCGACATACTCCTAATGTTACTGGAACACAACGTTCCTGGGAGAGGTTCAATTACTTACCCTCGGATGCCTTGGAGAGCCAAGCCAGCGAATAGCAAAATGATTCCAAATGTTGCTTGCCCCGTGAGGCCCTCTTTAAGGAGAACCACTCCAAGTAACGTCGCAAAGGCAGGTTCGGCCAGCATCAAGGTTGTCGTTGGTCCTGGAGCAAGATTGCCAAGTCCGCGAGCCCACAAAATGTTTCCAAAAGAAGTGACAACGATTCCCAGGTAGATCGCTGCAAGAATTCCATGGCCAGTAGTCAGGAAATCAAAACTTGGTCGTGTGACGATGCCAACGATGAGCCCTGAAGCCGTAAGTCCAATGGATGTCGGTGGGATAGGAGCTATGTGATCATCCAGTATCGATTTTGTCGACAGCGTGAATCCAGCACCTGCAATGCCAGCGATAACCCCGTACATAATTCCTTGGTAGTCGCCTGTGCTCGCATCTTTAAACGAGATCAGCCCTAAACCAACAAGGCACATCGACGTCGATACGAGCCACACTCGCGTGACTTTGTGCCCGATGAAAGCACCAGCCAACGCGGTGAAAAGCGTAACGCCACCAATGGCAACCATTGTTCCCAGTGCAACGCCGGCTTGTTGGATGCTTAAGAAATATGCGGGCTGAAAGAACGACAGCGAGAGTGCCAAATACCACGTGCGACGATCGCGCAGTGCTGTGCGAAGACTTGACGTCGAATGTTGGCTAAGAATTACCCACGACATGAGGAACAAGCCACCCAGTGTGAGTCGCGTGGAAGAAATCGCAAGTGGACTCGCTCCATCCATTCCCAGATGGGCGGCGGTTCCAGCGGATCCAAACATGAGTGCGGATAGTCCAAGTGTGAACGCAGCCTGCCGGCTGGTCAGCTGCGCATTGGGATCACGCAACTTACTAAGTGTGTTGCGCACGTTTACTATCCGTGTCCTCGTCAGCGACTTCCTCGTCGTCGGTTTCTAGGAAGAACAAGCTGCAGAGAACGATGACCGCACCAAATACTTGGATCCATGTAGGGATGCCACGACCCATTACCGCGCCAGCAGCAATCGCAATAACTGGTATGAGGTTAAGTGTCATTGCGGTCTGACGTGTTGTTACATGTTCCGATGCCATGTTGAAGAACAGGAATGCAAATGCGCTTCCCAAGAGCCCTGCAACGATCGCTGCCCAAAATCCTGTAGTTTGCGCATACATCGAGGCGAAATCTAAACCTGCAATGAAGAAGATTGCGATACCGAACACGGCTTCAGATACAAGCTGGCCAATTGTTAATCCGATGATGTCTACGCCGGCGGCATACTTGCGAACATAAACCGCATACAAGCCACTAAAGAAGGCAGAAGTAATGAACCCAAGCGCGCCAATGAGTCCTGCACTGATCTCGTAGCCGAAAAGGTGAACTACTTGACCCACAGTTTCAGGATTATTGACCTGGCCATTGACACCTACGATAACTACGCCGACCATGCCCATGAGAATTGCCATGAATGCTTTGGGCGAAAGTTTCTCGCCCAAAATAAAGGCACCGCCAAGTGCAGTGAACATCACTTCGGTAGACAACAAAATGACGCCGATAGTAACCGTTCCGTATTGGTAGCCGATGTTTCCCAAATAAAAACACAAGCCAGGCATGATCAACCCGAGTGGAATTGCAAGCCGCCAAGGAATCTGCCCGATGTTCTTTCGAAGGCGGGGAACCACAGCCACGATTGCGATAAATGCGAGTGCGCCAGCAACCGACTCAAGGAAGTAGCCTTCCGCTGGCGACAAGTAAGACATAGAAATGTCGCTGAAAGGATTAGCAAAGCCCCACAGCACCATTCCGGTCACCATGCTGGTTAGTGCTGTTTCTTTGCGCATACCCTGAGCCTACGAGATGAATGCTGAACTAATAGGCTGACATCACTATGACGCAGACAAAGAAGTCTCATGGCTGGCTTTTCTTTTGGGCGTCAGTGCTTTTCGCTGGTAACTACATGTTTGCTGCGGTTGCTATTGAGTCATTTACTCCAATTGAGATTTCATGGGCTCGAACGATGCTTGCAGCCATCGCTTTGACGGCAGTCGTCGTCGTAAAACGTGACCGATTGCCTCGGGGGCGTAGCACGTGGGTCAAGCTTCACATTTCTGCCTTCTTGCTGAACACTGTCGCATTTGCTGGAATGGCGCTCGCGGTTACTCGCATCACAACAGTCCAGACCAGTATTTGGAATGCCCTTGTTCCACTCATGACGTTGTTGCTCGTCATTCTTTTCGTGCCCGAAGAGCGACCATCGACGTATCGCGTGGCTGGCCTCATGATGGGTCTGGTCGGTGCAATCGTGCTTGCGCAACCATGGAATGGCCTTGGCTCGATCAACCTCTATGGCACGTCCATGATCTTGCTCAGCACACTTGGCTACTCAGCGGGACTTGTCTATGTCAGGCGCACATTTGGCGAGCTGACCGAAAGCTCGATGTCGTTGACCGCTGGACAAATGATCTGTTCGGCGAGCCATTTCACATTGTTGTTACCTTGGTTCCACAGCGATTCGTTCGACCCAACAACGAAGACGATTGCATCGGTGTTAGCACTCGGCATTTTCGGCACGGCAATGACGTTCTTACTAATTCAGAAACTCATTCGAGTAGCCGGAGCATCGATAGCGGGCGATACAACGTATCTCATCGTTTTCGTGGCCATGGTTCTTGGTGTCGTCATCCTCGGTGAGCCCATCAATGTGTGGCAGATTTTCGGGGCCGGCTCAATTCTGGCTGGCTTGGTCGTTATCAATCGCGAGAACAAAGCTATGGTTACTGCGAACTAAATATTTACAAAAAGCAAAAAGGCGGGGGACCGAAGTCTCCCGCCTTTTTACTACAGAATTACTGTGCGTTTGGACGCTTGTACCAATCGACGTATTCCGGCGCCAATGGAGTCTTTTCCTGAATCAGGTCGGCTGCACGTTCGGCAACCATCATGGTTGGCGCGTACAAGTTTGCATTGGTGACGTATGGGAATACCGATGCATCAACAACACGAAGGCCTTCGACGCCGTGAACCTTCATGGTGTTTGGATCGATAACACTCATTTCGTCTGTACCCATTTTTGCAGTACATGATGGGTGGTAAGCCGTCTCTGCATCCTTAGCCACCCACTCGAGAATTTCTTCTGGAGTCTGTACGGATGGTCCCGGCGAGATTTCGCCATCGCTGTATTCATCGAATGCTGCCTGGTTCAAGATGTTACGAGTGACCTGAATTGCTTCAACCCATTCGCGGCGATCTTGTTCGGTCGACAGATAATTAAACAAAATCGAAGGCTTTTCCATTGGGTCAGCGCTCTTGATTTCAATACGTCCACGTGCATCGGAGTACATCGGACCAACGTGAACCTGGTAACCATGGCCCTGTTCAATCGCGGTTCCGTCATAACGGACAGCGATTGGCAGGAAGTGGTACATCAAGTTCGGGTACTTCACCTCGTCGTTTGAGCAGGCGAAACCGCCACCTTCGAAGTGGTTGGTAGCACCTGGTCCCTTGCGAGCGAACAACCATGCAGCGCCAATGAACGGACGCTTCCAGAACGCAAGGTTCGGGTTCATGGTGATCGGCTGCTTGCATGCATGCTGAATGTAAACCTCAAGGTGATCCTGCAAGTTTGCACCCACACCTGGCAGGTCCTTCACAACAGGAATGCCATGCTTCTTGAGAAGTTCAGCTGGACCAATTCCGGAGAGCTGAAGAACCTGTGGTGTGTTGATTGCGCCACCACAAAGAATGATTTCCTTTGCGCGGTATTCAACAATCTTCTTACCATTCTGAGCGACAACGCCAACTGCCTTGTCACCTTCAAAGATCACGCGATGAACTTGATGACGTGTCTTGATAGTCAGATTCTTGCGATCCATAACCGGATGCAAGTAGGCGCGAGCCGATGACCAACGACGACCCTTCTTGACGTTCTTATCGAACGGGCCGAAACCTTCTTGGCTAAAGCCATTCACATCATCGGTGCGCTTGAAGCCAGCAGAAACGGCAGCATCAAAGAACGCCTTGAACAACGGATTCTTTGCAGGACCCTTTTCCAAGTACAACGGACCGCTATGACCACGGTAGGTGTTGTCGTTTGGAACGCCAGTCGCATTTTCCATCTTCTTGAAGTATGGAAGGCAATGTGCGAAGTCCCAGTTCTCCATGCCGGCATCCTTGGACCAACGTTCGTAGTCCATTGGGTTACCGCGCTGGAAGATCATTCCGTTAATCGAGCCTGATCCGCCAAGTACCTTGCCGCGACCTTGGTAGACACGACGGCCGTTCATGTGTGGCTCTGGATCTGTTTCGTACATCCAGTCGTAGAACTTGTTTCCAATTGGGAAGGTCAAAGCTGCTGGCATGTGAATGTAAACATCCCACCAGTAGTCCGGACGACCGGCTTCAAGAACGAGAACTTCATTCTCTGGATTTTCAGAGAGACGATTGCCAAGTACCGAACCGGCTGAACCGCCACCGATGATGACGTAGTCATATTCCTTGGCAGATGTTTTTGTTTCTGTCATTAGATAAGTCCTTCTGCGGTATCGACAACATTCTTAACAAGCATTGCGCGAGTCATTGGGCCAGTGCCACCAGGCATTGGTGCGATCCAGCCAGCGACTTCAGCACAGGCAGGATCAAGATCGCCCAAGAGTCCAGCATCTGTACGGGTGATGCCGACGTCCAGAAGAGC
>CANFIL010000065.1 GCA_947447095.1 Actinomycetota bacterium
AGTATGCGGCCGCTACGTGGATCTGGGTGGTTATTTTCGGTCTGCGCCTGGCGATCACTGTGCCGCTTTATCTAGCGGAAAAGACCGCATGGCTTGCCACAGCCAAACTTATTCTCGGTACACCTTTGTACGCGCTTGGTGTGTACATCACGTACCTAGTTGTTCGTGCCCCGAAAAATCTCGAGAAGTCGCTATGAGCATCGAGATCGGAGACGTCATTGATGTAGACGTCACAAAAGTGGCAAATGGCGGATTCTGTATTGCGCGCCACGAAGGCCAAGTGGTTTTTGTGCGCCACACTCTTCCCGGCGAGCGCGTGCGCGTCGAAATCACCGATGTGACAAAGAAGTTTCTACGCGCCGACACGATTGAAGTCCTCAGTCCAAGCCAAGAGCGAGTTGAAGCTCCATGTACTTATGCCGGTGTCTGCGGTGGCTGCGACTGGCAACACGCAAACTTGGCCTATCAACGAGAACTCAAATCACAAATCGTTCGTGAGCAGCTCGGACATCTTGCCAAAGTCGAGATGGTCAACAGTCAACCGCTTGAAGAATTTCGGGTTCAAGCAATGTCCAGCACCGAAGATGGTTTGCGCTGGCGTACTCGAAATCGTTTTCGACGTATCGGCAACATGGGGGTTGGGCTTCAAATGGCACGCTCTCACGCTGTAATCGAAATCGAAGACTGTCTTATTGCGGCCGAAGGTGCAGTCTCGCTAGCTCAGTCCGTCCTTGACGTAGGTGATGGGGACATACAAACGGTCGTGACTAGTGCTGGAAAGAATGTCGTGGTCGATCCTCGTAACGGCCCGATCATCGACGAAACAGTTTTTGAACGGCGCTGGCACATTCACGCTGCCTCTTTTTGGCAGATTCACAAGAATGCACCGGAAGTTTTCGTGTCAACTGTGCGTGACATGGCGCAACTTCAGACCGGTGAGACACTCCTAGATTTGTATTCAGGGGCCGGCCTTTTCGCTGCAAGTTTGGCAAGTGATGTCGGCGATGATGGGGAAGTTATTGCTGTCGAATCTGGCATTGATGCTGTCCGTGATGCCAGGCGATCATGTAGCGACTTGCCGCAGCTGGACCTCATCACTGCAGATGTTTCTAAATGGCTGGCTGTAAATAGCGCAGAAGAGTTTGATGTCATCGTGCTTGATCCACCTCGCGCTGGAGCTGGGCAAGTCAACATTGCAACCATCGCCGGAATGGCTCAACGCGCCATCATTTACGTTGCCTGTGAACCCAGCGCTCTTGCCAGGGACACCGCAATCCTGCGCGAAAGCGGCTGGCAACTTTCGCAGCTGCGTGGCTTTGATGCATTCCCAATGACCTCTCACGTGGAGTGCATCGCTTTATTCATACGGTGATCTGATAAAGTATCTTGATATCAAGATACTTTCAGGAGCCTGCCGTGACCAGTCTGAATTCGTTCAATGCCCGCACCACACTGACCGTTGGACAAGACAGTTTTGAGATCTTTGATCTCGCACAACTCGAAGGTAGCGCGAAGTTGCCGTACACCCACAAGGTGTTGCTGGAAAACCTGCTGCGCACTGAAGATGGCGCCAACGTCACGGCTGACCAGATTCGTTCACTGGCTAATTGGGATGCCTCGAGCGAACCTACGGACGAAATTCAATTCACACCCGCGCGAGTCATCATGCAGGACTTCACAGGAGTCCCGTGCGTGGTCGACCTGGCAACAATGCGCGAGGCATTCACCGAACTGGGTGGCGATGCACAACGCATCAATCCGCTTGCACCCGCTGAACTAGTTATTGACCATTCCGTCATTGCTGACTTCTTTGGAAGCGACATTGCAGCAACTCGTAACGTTGAACTCGAATACGAACGCAATGGTGAGCGTTACCAATTCCTGCGCTGGGGACAATCCGCATTCGAAGATTTCAAAGTTGTCCCGCCCGGTACCGGAATTGTTCATCAGGTGAACATCGAAGCACTTGCGCGAGTCGTTATGGTGCGCAATGGACAGGCTTATCCAGACACGTGCGTCGGTACCGACTCGCATACAACAATGGTGAATGGTCTTGGCGTACTCGGTTGGGGAGTCGGCGGCATTGAAGCCGAAGCCGCGATGCTTGGACAGCCTGTTTCGATGTTGATCCCACGTGTTGTCGGTTTCAAACTGCACGGGGTTATGCCAGCAGGTACAACCGCAACAGATTTAGTTCTCACCATCACTGAAATGCTCCGTAAGCATGGTGTTGTAGGTAAATTCGTAGAATTTTATGGAGCTGGCGTCAGCGCGGTTTCACTTGCTAACCGCGCAACTATCGGAAACATGAGCCCTGAGTACGGTTCAACTGCAGCAGTATTCCCGATTGATGACGAGACGCTCAATTACATGCGCCTAACAGGTCGTCCAGAATCACAGCTGGAATTGGTTAAGGCCTACGCAGTCAAGCAAGGTCTGTGGCACGATGCCGCGCATGAACCAACGTATTCCGAATACCTGGAACTCGACTTGTCGACAATTACGCCATCAATCGCAGGTCCAAAACGACCACAAGACCGAATTTCTTTGAAGGATGCAGCACGTTCATTTGATGCGGCTTTGCCAACATATTCAACCGATACATCAGCTTCTGGCGTGGCTGTTGTTAACGGTAAAGATGTACCAGTTGCACACGGTTCAGTAGTTATTGCAGCAATTACATCCTGCACGAACACATCAAATCCCAGCGTGATGTTGGCTGCGGGCCTTCTTGCTAAGAAGGCAGTGGAAAAAGGTCTCACGAGCAAGCCATGGGTCAAGACAACGCTGGCTCCTGGCTCACAGGTTGTTACTGACTACTACAACAAAGCAGGTCTGACCGAATACCTCGATGCACTTGGTTTCAACCTGGTTGGTTATGGCTGCACGACGTGTATCGGAAATTCAGGTCCACTCGACCCAGCTATTAGTCACACCATTTCAGAACACAACATTGCTGCCGCTGCGGTGCTATCTGGCAATCGCAACTTTGAAGGCCGAATCAACCCAGACGTCAAGATGAACTATCTGGCATCGCCGCCACTTGTCGTTGCCTACGCCATCGCTGGATCAATGAGCATCGATTTCGATACAGATCCTTTGGGCAATGACTCGAATGGTAACCCAGTTTACCTCAAGGACATTTGGCCAAGCACTGAGGAAGTTGCAGCCACGATTGAATCGTCGATTGACGCTGACATGTTCACGTCACGTTACAAGGACGTCTTTGCTGGCGACTCACGTTGGCAAAACCTCAATACGCCAACCGGTGCGACATTCACATGGGATACCCAGAGCACGTATGTTCGCAAGCCGCCGTATTTCGACAACATGCCTGCGCAACCAACGCCAGTTAATGACATCTCTGGTGCTCGAGTTCTGGCAAAGCTAGGGGATTCAGTAACTACTGACCACATTTCTCCGGCAGGTTCAATTCGCGCTGATAGCCCCGCCGGAAAGTATCTTTCGGACCATGGCATTGATCGCGCAGATTTCAACTCTTACGGATCCCGACGTGGAAATCACGAAGTCATGATCCGTGGCACATTCGCCAACATCCGCCTGCGCAACCAATTGCTCGACAATGTGGAAGGTGGCTTCACACTCGACTTCACATTGCCAGATGCTGCGCAGTCAACCATCTATGACGCAGCGATGAACGCTGCAAGTGCTGGTGTGCCAATGGTGATCCTTGCTGGCAAGGAATACGGATCCGGCTCTTCACGTGACTGGGCCGCAAAGGGAACAGCGCTGCTTGGTGTACGCGCTGTCATCGCTGAGTCATACGAACGTATCCACCGATCAAACTTGATCGGTATGGGTGTCCTACCGTTACAGTTCCCAGCAGGACAATCGGCTGATTCGCTAGCACTGACAGGTCACGAAACGTTCTCCATTGCAGGCGTCACCGCTTTGAATGATGGAGTAACGCCAAAGACTGTCGTCGTCACTGCGACAGATGGTGATCGCACAGTCACTTTTGACGCCGTTGTCCGCATCGACACACCTGGTGAGGCCGATTACTACCGTCACGGTGGCATTTTGCAGTACGTTTTGCGGTCATTGCTTCGCAAGTAGCACCTAGCAAATTCAGGTCAAAAGCGCGCTAAATCCTGTCTTGATCTAGAATCAAGAGAGCCCTGAAGGAGCACAATGTCGATTTTGGAACGCATCAAGTCACCAAGTGATTTGCGCGGTCTCTCTGTCGACGAAATGAACGTGCTGTCGACTGAAATTCGCGGCTTTCTTGTCGATCGAGTGACGCGCACGGGTGGGCATTTGGGCCCAAACCTCGGTGTCGTGGAACTAACGCTTGCCCTACATCGAGTATTTGACTCTCCAAAGGATCCCATCCTGTGGGATACGGGACATCAGTCGTACGTTCATAAAATCGTTACCGGTCGCGCAGATCAATTTGCAACTTTGCGTCAAGAAGGTGGCCTCTCGGGTTACCCAAGTCGTGACGAGAGCGTGCATGACGTCATTGAAAACAGTCACGCGTCGACAGCCTTGTCGTATGCCGACGGCATGGCCAAAGCTTTCGAAATTAATGGCGAAAATGACCGTCATGTTGTGGCTGTCGTTGGAGACGGCGCACTCACCGGCGGCATGACGTGGGAAGCAATCAACAACATTGCCGACGGCTCGGGTCGCTCCGTTGTCATCGTAGTGAATGACAACGAACGCTCATACTCACCAACCATCGGCGGTATGGCACACCATCTGGCAACACTGCGAACCACCAAGGGATACGAGAAGTTCCTTGACTGGGGTAAGTCTGTGCTTGAACGGACTCCGGTAGTCGGTGCTCCCATGTACGAGGCACTACATGGCATGAAAAAGGGAATTAAAGATTTCGTTGCACCGCAAGGCATGTTTGAAGATCTCGGACTTAAGTACATCGGACCTGTCGACGGTCACGACATCAATGATCTTGAATTCGCATTGCAGCGAGCACGTGACTTTGGAGGGCCAGTCATCGTGCATGTCATTACTGAAAAGGGTCGCGGATACGCACCTGCCGTTCAGGACGAGGCAGAAAAATTTCACGCTGTTGGTGTCGTAGATCCAGAAACAGGTTTGCCACTAACGACCGCCAAGCGAAATTGGACTTCAGTATTCAGCGACCATTTGGTCGAAATCGGGGATCAGCGCTCAGACGTCGTCGCTATCACTGCGGCAATGCTGGGACCAACTGGTCTAGAAGCATTTTCAAAGGCCTATCCGAAGCGCACGTTTGACGTCGGCATTGCTGAACAACACGCAGTTACTAGCGCTGTTGGTATGGCCCATGCCGGACTTCATCCCATCGTTGCGGTGTATGCAACATTTCTTAATCGTGCAATCGACCAGGTCATTATGGACTGTGCAATGCACAAGGGTGGGGTTACCTTCGTGCTCGACCGCTCAGGAATCACTGGCGACGATGGTGCCAGCCACAATGGCATGTGGGACATGTCGTTGCTTCGCGTCGTGCCAAGTCTTGAATTGGCCGCTCCGCGCGATGAAGTTCGTCTCCGCGAAGCTCTTGACCGAGCTATCACTATTAGCGACCGCCCAACCGTCGTTCGATTCCCTAAAGGTGCACTTCCAGAACCGATTCCGACGGTTCGCTCGATTGATGCCGGTGACATCATTCACGATGTAGAAAACCCCGACGTCATCATCGTGGCAATCGGCAGCATGGCCGGACCAGCTCTTGAAGCGGCATTGGCACTCAACGCGGAAGGCATCAGCACAGCAGTGATTGATCCCGTGTGGGCGCTACCAGTAAATGATCAACTTCTCAGATTCCTCAGTGACGCACCACTAGTCGTAACAGTCGAAGACGGATTGCGTGCCGGCGGTATTGGCGAAGGTATTACGGCTGGCTTGAAGTACATCAGTAGTCGCGCTGAAGTGATCAATCTCGGAGTGCCAAAAAAGTTCTTGCCACACGCCACACGCGTTAATTTGATGCGTCAACTTGGGCTTGATGCCGTTGGCATCACCACAAAAGTGCGCGATCGCGTTCGCGCGGGCGTGCTCTAACTAGTACTCAGTGTTTAGTTGTTCAATCAAGTACGGAACAACTAAATCACGCTGCCATTGACGAACGTGATGTACATCGAGTAGCTCACTCAGTGCTTCTGGTGTTTGTGGGTGGTCCCATAAGACACGACGAACAACGTCTGGTGTCATCAAATGCTCAACAGGAATATTTTGTTCCTCCGCCACAACACTTAATGATGTTTTGATTGCTTCGAGACGAGCAAATGCGGCAGGATTTCGCTGTGCCCACGACTTCGGTTGCGGCGGTCCACTTGCCTTCATCCGTGCCTCAGGCAGTTGTTCCACTGGGAGAGCATGCGCACGCGCAATGGCATCAGACCACAAGTGTGTGTAACGTCGGGCTGATCGATTCTTGACTTCGGGCAATGCGTTGATGTCGTCTTTAGTTGTGGCGCCAGTCAATGCAATTGCCACAATGGCTGCATCTGGAAGAAGACGACCGGTAGCAACGTCCATGTGGGATGCAACATGATCACGTTCGACCCACACTTCTCGAACGATGGCAAGATCACGAGGTTTATGGACCTTATGCAACCCTGAAGTGCGGCGCCAAGGATCTTGACGCTCGACATGCGCAGTGTGGTCTCGAACGTGCGCAAACTCCTGCGCTGCAATTTCACGCTTGCCGGCGTCTATCAGCATCTGCTCCATTGCAGTCCACAATGGCAAGAGAAATTCAACATCGAGCGCAGCGTAAGTTAGCCAAGATTCAGGCAGTGGGCGAGTTGACCAATCTGCGGCGCTGTGTTCTTTTGCGAGCGATATTCCGAGGATGCTTTCCGTCAAAGTTCCTAATGCAACACGTGGAAGCCCAAGTAATCGTCCAGCAAGTTCAGTGTCGAACAATTCTCGTTGCGGCACCAATCCCGCCATTGCCAGACAAACGAGATCTTGAGACGCGGCATGTAATAACCAATCTACGTCCACCAAAGCTTCGTTAAGTACGCGCAAATCATCGAATGCCGTGGGGTCAATCAGATGTGTGCCTGACCCTTCCCGTCGCAACTGAATCAGGTAAGCGCGCTGGCTGTATCGGAAACCACTGGCTCGTTCTGCATCAAGAGCGACCGGACCAGTACCTGTACGAATCGCATCAATCGTGTTACGTAACGCCACATCCGTGGCAACAACTTCAGGTAGACC
>CANFIL010000066.1 GCA_947447095.1 Actinomycetota bacterium
TTACCACCGAGTTCAAGCGTGATGCGCTTTAGCTGTGGTGCAGCAGACTGCATGATGTTGATACCAACAGCCGTGGAACCAGTGAAAACAATCTTGCGAACTTCTGGGTGATCAACTAATCGCTGACCGGCAACCTTGCCAAAACCTGGGATGACGTTGAACACGCCTTCAGGAATTCCGGCTTCGAGTGCAAGTTCTGCCAAACGCAACGCAGTAAGTGGTGTGGTTTCAGCTGGCTTAAGAACAACGGTGTTACCGGCGGCTAGCGCTGGTGCAAAACCCCAACCCGCAACTGGCATCGGGAAGTTCCACGGCACGATGATTCCAACGACACCAAATGGTTCGTGGAATGTGATGTCAATGCCACCAGGAACTGGGATCTGGTGACCGAGCAGTCGCTCAACACCGCCAGCAAAGTAATTCAGAACGTTGGCAACATTTTGAGCTTCCCAACGAGCATTGCCAATCGTGTGACCTGCTTCAAGAACTTCAAGCTGAGCGAGTTCTTCGTTGTGTTCTTCGACAATCGTTGCGAAGCGTCGTAGCAATGTTGCCTTTGTGCCAGGCGCAGTGTCTCGCCATGCAGGAAATGCGGCCTTTGCTTTGGCTACGGCTTGGTCGATTTCATCGGCCGATGCCATATGAATCGCTTGAACGACCTCTTCGGTCGAAGGGTTTAACACGTCAAATGTGTCAGTCATCATGCCTCTTTGCGGGACGGTGCATTGTCGCTGTTTGAAGCGTACTTGAAAGGATTTAATAGTGGATGACGAGACCTGCTGTTGAGATGCACTCCACATTGAACAACAGGTGAACACCTAAAAGCCGCCCGAAAAAGGGTATTTTCAGAGTAAGTTCAAGGTACGTCACACTTCGAGGAGTCACCCATGGCCACGGCAAAGGCGCCGCTTTCACTTGACCAACTGACCGCAGATATTCACGCAGGCAAGATCGACACTGTCATCGTCGCGATTACCGACATGCAAGGTCGCCTTCAAGGCAAGCGCCTGGATGCCGATTACTTCCTTTCAGATGTCCTTGCCAATGGCACCGAGGGTTGCAACTATCTCGTTGCCGTCGATGTGGACATGAACACTGTCCAGGGTTATGACATCTCGTCGTGGGACACCGGCTACGGCGACATGGTGATGGACATTGACCTAGGCACATTACGTTACGTCGATTGGCATGAAGCAACAGCAATCGTGCTTGCTGATCTCAAGGACCACCATGGCACGTTGATTCCACAGTCCCCACGTTCGATCTTGCAGACACAACTCAAGAAGCTCGAAGACATGGGCATGATGGCACTTGTCGGAACCGAACTTGAATTCATTCTGTTCAACAACACCTACGAAGATGCCTGGGACATGCGTTACAACGACTTGACCCCTGCTAACCAGTACAACGTTGACTACAGCATCACAGGAACGAGCCGCGTTGAACCGCTGTTGCGCCGCATTCGTTTGGCGATGACTAAGGCTGGACTTGTTGTCGAGTCAGTCAAGGGTGAGTGCAACCTTGGTCAGCATGAAATTGCTTTCAAGTACACAGACGCTCTTGGCACATGCGACAACCACGTGATCTACAAGACAGCTGCAAAAGAGATTGCTGCTCAAGACGGTTACGCATTGACGTTTATGGCCAAGTTCAACGAGCGCGAAGGCAATTCGTGCCACATTCATTTGTCGTTCCGTGGCTTGAACGGCGAACTCGTTCTTGCCGATGACAATGATCCAGATGGTCTGAGCGAAATCGGCAAGCAGTACATCGCCGGCCAGCTTGCTCACATGCGCGAACTTTCCTTTATGTACGCACCAACGATTAACAGCTACAAGCGCTACCAGCCAGGCAGCTTCGCTCCGACAGCTATCAAGTGGGGACGCGACAACCGCACATGCTCGTACCGCTTGGTTGGACATGGTCCATCGCTGCGCGTTGAGAACCGAGTCCCTGGCGGCGACGTCAATCCGTACTTAGCCGTTGCCGGCATGATCGCTGCTGGTATCGATGGCATCGAGAAGAAGATGACTCTTGAGCCACGCTTTGATGGCAATGCATACGCTCTTGAAAGCGACCGCGTTCCTCATACCTTGGCGATGGCTCGCGAGCTGTGGGCCAACAGCGAATGGGCAAAACAAGCCTTTGGCGACGAAGTGCACAAGCACTATCTCCACGCGGCAGATGTCGAATTGGATCAGTTCAACCGTACGATCACCGATTGGGAACGTATTCGCGGTTTTGAACGCTACTAAGGACTAGCAAGATTGTGTGGGCGGCTAAATGCTGCCCACACTTTTTTGCCTTCTTCAGTCTTTTCAAAGCCCCACTCGTGCGAGAGTTCGTTAACAATGTGAAGGCCGCGGCCACTTTCAGATTCAGATTCAAGATCTAAAACGACAGGCTCAACATCACTTTCGTCTTCTACGATCAAACGCAAAGAGTTCTGCCATTTTTCAAGCGTGACCTTGACGCGTGTTGCTGCATGCACAATCGAATTGGTAATGAGTTCGCTAGCAACAAGCGATACATGTTCGATGACATCTAATTCAATGCCGTTATCTGTGCACACTTGATCGATTTCTTTGCGGGTATTGCGGACTGCCTCGGCAAGCCCCGGCAAATCCCATGCACCAAGCACAATTTCAAAGGCCCCATAGAGGTCCTCGGCTGGTGGCTTATTGGTCATGAATCTCAGTATGCCCTGATCTTGCGCGGGTGAAACCGCTAATCGTCCATGCCTTTTGCCCTGCGGCCAGTGGCTTTTGAGGCTTCACGCTTGGCATCCTTCTCAGCGATGGCCTGGCGCTTGTCGTAATTCTTGCGACCACGGGCAACGCCGATTTCGACCTTTGCACGGCCATCCAAGAAATACATACTCAGCGGAATCAGCGTGAGGCCAGACTCTTTGAGCTTGGCCGTGATCTTGTTGATCTCGGTTCGATTCAGCAGCAGTTTGCGGCGACGCATAGGCATGTGGTTAGTCCACGAACCTTCGTTGTATTCAGGAATGTGAACGTTGTGAAGCCAGATTTCTCCGCCTTCGACCATCGCGAATCCATCGACCAAACTGGCGCGACCGGCGCGAAGTGATTTGACCTCGGTGCCCACCAAAACCATGCCGGCTTCGAAAGTATCTTCGATCGAGTAATCGTGCCTGGCTTTGCGGTTTTGCGCGATGAGCTTGCGGCCGCGCTCTTTAGCCATGACTATCCAATCGATCGTTTAGGTGCACACGCAATCAGGCTCTTGGATCCGCCGAACCAACCCATCGGATCGTAGTTGTAGCCATTCAGGTGGACTTCAAAGTGTAGATGAGATCCCTGAGAAAAGTAACCGGTGTTTCCAACGTCGCCAATATGCGTACCGGAACCAACGGCTGCGCCCTTTTCAACCAATCGTCGAGACAAATGAGCGTACACACTTACCAAGCCTTGGCCGTGGTCAATCATGATCACGTTTCCGTAGCCGCTGTAATAACGAGATTCCAGAATGATGCCTGCACCATCAGCAACGGCATCGGCGCCTGTTGGAGCCGGTACGTCTTGACCAGTGTGGCAACTGTAACGCTCGTGATTCGTTCCCTTATTCAAAATGCGTGGGCCAGCGTTGTACACATCGCCTTGACCAGCAGCATGTCCTGGCACGGGCCACGTTGTAATCAGATCGCCCGTTGCTTGCGGATCGCCGTTACCTTGGCTACCGGTATTAGAAATCTGAGAAATGCGAATCTGTTCAGCAACCAACTTGTCGAGTTCGCGTTGTTGGGCAGCCATTGACTTTTCAGCCTTGTTTAGGTCGCGCTTTTCTTCAGCAATCAATCCGTCAAGACCGGCTTTAGCGCGCGCGGCGTCGTCTGTCGCAGCTTGTGCTTCGTTCAAGGCATCCGCGGCCACTCCAGCAAGGCGGTCCATTTCAACCTTGACGACCTTTGCATCATCTGCAACGACCTTGAGCTGTGCCTTTGCATCTTCAAGATTTGCAAGGCTCTTTGCGCTGGCTTGCGAAACCGACTTAATCGTCTGCAACCGTGACGTCAGATCAGATGGCGACTGGGAATTAAGAATGATTTCCCACTGCGAAGTCTGTCCTTGTTGATATACCGAGCGCGCAAACTGATCCACCTTGATCTGTAGGCGCTTAATTTCAAGTTTCTTGGCATCCAATTTGGCGAGCGCAGTTTTGTATTGTGCTCGTGCTGCATCCGACTTTGCCTTTGCGCCCACGTAAACACTGCGAGCGGCAGATTCTTTTGTTTGAGCAGCGGCTAGTTTCGCCCGAACTGCTGGCATCTTTGCCTTAGTTTTAGCGAGCGCTTTTTGGGTGGCTTCAACTTCTTTGGTGGCCTTGATCAACGCTGCTGATGCTTCAGAAATCTGTTGATTGAGGTTATCGCCCTGCGATGGAGCGGCGATTCCGGCGAAGACCATGGCAGCAAGCGCGAAAACACGTACATAACGTGAAGAGAACACGCGCACAGGGGACCTGCCGTTCATCGGGGAAGATGTTCCCATCGTAACGCAAGGGGCTGGTGTTACTGGTGTGATCAATCCCGTGTCGGAGCCGAAAAGCCCTATTTCAGTGGACTTAGCCCTTGAGATAGCGACGAAGCGTGATTCCGGAGGCCAAAACGGCAGTGCCGATACCCACACCGAAAAGCCACGGCAAGATCGCAAGGACGTCGTCCCAGGTCACCCAGGCGATGAACGTGATGTTTGGCTGAAGGCGTGCATCGATCACAAAACTCTTAACCGCGAGCATCGTGCCTGCGGCCAGACTGGCGCCAAGTACTGCAGCGGTGACAGCCTCAAGTACGAACGGCAATCGAATCGAGGCATTGCTCGCACCAACCGAGCGCATGATTGAAGTTTCGCGTCGTCGTGCGAACGCAGCCACACGAACAGTGTTCATGACGAGCAAGACAGTAACGAACAACATGGCACCTGCGATTGCGAGTGCAAAAGTTTGTAGGCCGTGCAAAATCTGGAAGAAACGTTCAAGTAACTTGCGTTGATCCTGCACTGACTCAACGCCGGGCTTGCCAGATAGGGCGTTTGCAACTTGGTCATAGTGACTCGGATCATCAAGTTTTACTCGGAATGATTCGGGCAGCGCAGAAGGTGCAACATTTGCAATGATCGGTGAGCCCTTGAACTGTTCCTTGAAGCGGGAATAGGCCTCGTCTGAGGATTCGTAATAAATCTCTTGAACTGTTGGCTTCAAGCCCTCAAGCGTTGCACGCACATCGGTGCGCTGTTCGTCAGTTACTGCTCCGGTACAGGTGTATGCCAAAGAGTTTTCACCACACAAGAAAATGGACACTTGGACTTTTTCGTACCAATAGCCCTTCATGCGATCCACCTGGGAACGCATAAGAAGCGCGGCTCCAAATAACGTGAGTGAGACTGCGACAGAAACCACAAGGGCGACAGTCATCGTGAAGTTACGACGTAAACCGCCACCAACTTCTCGAGCAATAAATGATGCGCGCATGTCAGTGTCCCGTGTGTCCGTACATACCGCGCTGTTGATCGCGAATGATGGTGCCATGCTCAAGCTGAACAATTCTTTTACGCATTTGATCAACGATGGCAACATCGTGGGTTGCCATCAAGATTGTTGTGCCGGTGCGATTAATACGATCGAGAAGTTTCATGATGCCCACACTGGTTGATGGGTCTAGGTTGCCGGTTGGCTCATCTGCCAACAAAATCTTGGGCTGGTTAATAAACGCACGCGCCAAAGCCACACGTTGTTGCTCGCCACCGGAGAGTTGCGATGGCAATCGATCTTCTTTGCCTTCAAGTCCGACGAGATCGATGACTTCAGGCACTCGTTCAAGGATTTCTTTACGTCCCTTACCGATTACTTCCATGCCGAATGCGACGTTATCGAAAACGCTCTTGCTCGGGAGCAAGCGGAAGTCTTGGAAAACAATTCCCAATGTTCGACGAAGTGCCGGAACTTTTCGGTTCGATAATTTGCCGATGTTCAGGCCGTCAATTGAGACGGTGCCCGCCGTTGGAACTTCTTCTTTGAGAAGCAATCGTAAAAGTGAAGACTTACCCGAACCGGACGACCCAACAAGGAAAACAAACTCCCCTTGCTCAACATCAAGGTTGATATCTGTCAGGGCAGGACGATTCGAGCTCTTGTATTGCTTTGATACTTCTTCAAAGCGAATCACAGCGGACTCCTACGGACGACAGAACGAAAAGGCACCACAATGGCACTCTTAGAGCCTAAATTGCAGGGTTTGTTTGACTCGTGATTGGCGCGCCGACTTGGACAAGATTTACACAGCGCGAATGTGCAAACTACGCGTTTGCTTGTTCACGGCGCCAGCGAATGCCGGCTTCGACGAACGAATCAATTTCACCGTCAAGTACTGCAGAAGTATTTCCGGTTTCTTCCTCGGTGCGAATGTCCTTGACCATTTGATACGGATGCAAGACGTACGAGCGCATCTGATTGCCCCATGAGCCAGCTGCATCGCCTTTGAGCTGATTGATCTTGGCCTGCTCTTCTTGTCGCGTGCGCTCGAGAATCTTGGCCTGCAAGACTGCCATGGCCGTGGCTTTGTTCTGAAGCTGTGAACGTTCGTTCTGACACGACACAACAATTCCTGTTGGAATGTGAGTCAATCGAACAGCAGAGTCTGTCGTGTTTACACCCTGACCACCAGGACCAGATGAGCGATAAACGTCGATACGAATGTCGTCGTCTGGAATATCAACGGAGTCTGTTTGTTCAACAACGGGAATGACCTCAACTTCAGCAAAGGAAGTCTGACGTCGGCTTTGGTTATCAAACGGTGAAATACGAACGAGTCGATGCGTTCCCTGCTCCACTGACAATGTGCCGTATGCGTAAGGGGCCTTCACCGCAAAGGTTGCTGATTTGATGCCAGCTTCTTCGGCGTATGACGTGTCATAAATTTCAGTTGCCCAACCATGACGTTCGCAATATCGCATGTACATGCGAAGCAACATTTCAGCCCAGTCGGCAGCGTCCACACCTCCGGCGCCAGAACGAATAGTCACAAGTGCTTCGCGATGATCGTATTCACCAGACAACAGCGTACGAACTTCTAGTTCGCCAATTGCCTTTTCGAGTGCAACAAGTTCATTTGCAGATTCCGCGACAA
>CANFIL010000067.1 GCA_947447095.1 Actinomycetota bacterium
ACCAATTCCTTTTGGGCATCTTCAAAAACTCGGATGAAGAGTCGTCCAATCGTCTTGCGCTTCTCTTCCGGATCGGTAACGCCAGCAAGTTCACTTAAGAATCGTTCACTGGCATCAACGACAACAAGTTTGATACCGGTCGCTGCAACATAGTCACGTTCGACCTGTTCACGTTCGCCCTTGCGCAATAACCCATGATCCACAAACACGCAGGTGAGATTGTCTCCAACTGCCTTATGTACGAGTGCAGCTGCTACCGCGGAATCGACACCACCGGAAAGACCACAAATGACTTGCGCATCAATGATTTGATCCTTGATGCGTGCCACTTGCTCATCCACAATGCTGGCTGGCGTCCATGACGGAGAAATCTTTGCGATGTCGTACAAGAAGTGTTCGAGTACTGCTTGACCATGAGTCGAGTGCATTACCTCAGGGTGATACTGCACACCAGCAAAGCCTCGATCAAGATTTTCGAATGCCGCGACAGGCGCGCCAGCTGTTGATGCTGACACAACGAATCCTGCAGGAGCATCTTTAACACTGTCGCCATGACTCATCCATACGCTTTGCGAAAGTGGCAAACCTGCGAAGAGACAGCCAGGAGATGTCACCTGAAGTTCTGTGGCTCCGAATTCTGATAGGCCGGTCTGAGCTACCGTTCCGCCAAGTGCTGCAGCCATGGCCTGGAAGCCGTAGCAGATGCCAAATACTGGAACGCCTGCATCAAAAAGTGCCGCATCAACTTGAGGTGCGCCTTCGGCGTAGACGCTCGACGGACCGCCGGAGAGGATGACTGCGAGCGGCTGCTTTGCCAACATGTCAGAAACCGACATCGTGCTTGGCACAACCTCAGAATAGATTTTCGCCTCACGCACACGGCGAGCGATAAGTTGCGCGTACTGCGCACCGAAATCTACAACTAATACAGGGCGCGCGTCCGTCACCACTCAAGCCTATTAGCGAGACCCGATCCTAGCCACGGTGGGTTCAAGCCCATTAGTAAAACAAGGCTGCGGGGGCATGGGATGGCACAACAGGATTGCCCGGCGAAATCGGAGCAATCGGTTCATAGCCCTGCGCTGGTCGCAAATCTGGTTCGCCTTTGTTAGGCCACATGCTCATTGCTCGTTCGGCCTGTGCAGTAATCGTCAGTGAAGGATTGACACCGAGGTTTCCCGCAATTGTGGATCCATCAACAATGTGCAGGCCTTGATAACCGAATACTCGGTGATACGCGTCAACAACGCCAAACTCTTCGGTAGCACCGATTGTGCAGCCACCGACAAAATGCGCAGTGAAAGGAGCGCCAAAGGCTTCACCCACATTCCCCATCGGCTCACCCCCAATCGCGACTGCAAGTTCCTTGGCTACATCGTGCGCAACGGGTAACCAGTCAGGATTAGGTACTCCTTCACCTTGGCGCGTTCGTAATCGCCAGGTGCCAAAAGTTGAATCCTTTTCACCAAACACAGTCAAGGAGTTATCGACGCTTTGCATTACAAGTGCAATGACAGTTTTTTCAGACCATCCGGAGACATTGAGATTCTTCAGCGCTTTTGCTGGCGCTGATGCCAACTTCTTGAGCCACGTCTTCCACTTACTTTCGGTGTCGTTGAAATCTGTCAAAACTGTTGCAAGCAAACCCATCGCATTTGACCCCACGCCATAACGAACAGGTTGAATGTGTGTCTTGCTATCGGGATAGAACGAGGACGAAATCGCGACGCCTTGCGTGAAATCTGGAGTTGGAGCCTTATGTGCCACGGCGCCAACCAGCGCCTCACTGTTCGTTCGCGAGTTATATCCCAAGCGCGGAGACAATCGGGGAAGAACTCCGTCATCCTTCATGCGATGGAGCAACTTTTGTGTGCCATAGGTTCCAGCGGCAACAATCACATGATCTGCTGTGTATCGACGATCGCTGCTCGTCCAACGGTCAGTTTGTCGAGCATGAACAGTCCAGCGTGAATCTGATTGCGTAAATTTTGTCACTGTTGTGAGGGGTTCGATAACAACACCGCGTTGTTCGGCTAGCGCTAGATAATTCTTAACGAGTGTGTTTTTCGAATCATGACGACATCCGGTCATGCACTCGCCGCAATGCGTGCATCCCAGGCGAGCCGGACCCACACCGCCAAAAAATGGGTCCTCGGACTTTTCGCCTGGCCCAGTTCCAAAATGCACCGCAACCGGAGCAAGAGTAAAAGTTTCGCCAACACCCATTTGGGTTGCGGCCTGCCTCATTGCGTGATCTGCGGGAGTCATTCGAGGGTTCGGGGTCACTCCCAACATGCGGCGTGCGAGGTCATAAAACGGAGATAGTTCTGATTGCCAGTCGGTTATTCCCGCCCATGAACCGTGCGTGAAGAATTCTGCTCCTGGCTCATACATCGTGTTCGCGTACACAAGTGAGCCACCGCCGACACCAGCACCTGCCAGGACGATGACATCTGGCAAAACATGAATGCGCTGAATACCGAGACACCCGATTTTTGGGGCGAATAAGAAATCTTTGGCATGCCACGAGTTCTTTGCAAAGTCAGCGTCTTCGAAACGTCGACCAGCTTCTAGCACTGCTACGGAGTAACCCTTTTCAGCCAGCCGAAGCGCTGCGACACTGCCCCCGAAACCAGATCCGATGATGACAACGTCGTAGTGAGTCATGACTACCGCAGTTTCAAACCGCGCATGAGACGAATCTTGAGGACCATGATGCGACCCCAACGCTTGTCGTTATCGCCAAACTTGCGCGAAACCACGCCGCCACGTTGAACCGCCACAGTTTGAGCTTCAGTGAAACGCAAGATGCCCTCTGGGCCTTGACGACGACCTGAACCAGACTGGCCCATGCCACCCATGGGCGCTTCAACAGATCCAAATGTCGCAGCGAAACCTTCATTAATGTTCACGGAACCACAATCAAGACGAGCGGCAATGTCCCCAGCGGCGCGCATGTCACGCGTGATGATTGATGCGGATAGACCGTAAGCCGTATCGTTCGACATTTTGATGGCATCATCAATGGAATCGAATGGTGTGAGGTACACAACTGGACCAAAAACTTCTTTGTGTGAAATTTCCATAGTGCGATTTACATTTGTCAGCACCGTTGGTTCGTAAACCAATGGACCGATGTCTGTGCGTACCTTGCCACCACATTCAACAACAGCACCTTCGGATTGAGCTTGTCTGACAGCAGACTCAATACGCTCGAGATGCTCTTTCGAAGTGATCGAGCCCATGTCGTAACCCCAACCAAGATGTGAACCAAGGGTGATGTTCTTAACGCGTTCAACAAAAGCGTTTTTGAATTCGTCAAAGATTTCGCGAGCAATGTAGATGCGTTCTGTCGATACACACAGTTGTCCGGACGATGTGAAGCATGCACTTAGTGCAACTTCAAGAAAACGATCAAGGTTGGCGTCGGCGCAAACGATCATTGGGTTCTTGCCGCCGAGCTCAAGCGAGGCATTGATGAGGCGTTCGCCAACTTGCTGCGCGATGATGCGACCGGTTTCAGTTGATCCTGTGAAGCAGATGTAGTCAGCCTGCTCAACGAGTGCCTTGCCAACTGTTGGTCCTTCACCAGTAACAACACTGATGACACCTTCCGGAAGTCCGGCTTGTTCGAGCAGGCGAACTGCATGTAAAGCCGTCCATGTTGTTTGTACGTCGGGCTTCAAGACAACACTGTTACCCGCCATGATTGCAGCAAGTGCATCAATCAGTGCCAGTGAGAATGGGTAGTTCCACGGAGCAATGACTCCGACTACGCCAATGGGCATGTGGTTGACCGACGCCTTAGTCGTGACTGGAATTGCGCCATTGCGACCACGGGAACGAATAACGCTTGCCGCGTTCTTTTCCAAAAATCGGGCTGTCATCACGGCATGCACGAGTTCTTCAAGAGCATGGGCACGAGCTTTGCCTGTCTCGCGCTGAATGATGTCAAGGAGTTCATGACGTTGGCGCATGATCAGCTTTTGAAGCTTGCGCATCACTTTTTCACGTTCGCTCATCGAGGTGTAGGACCACGATTCAAAAGCTGAGCGCGATCGAGCAATTGCATTCTTCACATCGGAGTCATCCGACAGCGGGATTGGCGCAACTGCCTCGGTAGGGATAGGGCTCAGTGCCTGGTGCTGGTCACCGCTCGTTGCGATGATGTGGTGCAACAACGGGTTGTTCTGCATGACAGCGGATTGCAAACTCATACTTACAGCCTAGAGGTCACTAAAGAGGCAGTTATGCCCGAGTCACTACTTCACAGCGCTGGAATTCCTTGAGGTCCTGGTAGCCACATGTCGCCATTGAGCGACGCAATGCGCCCACGATATTCATCGTGCCATCGGACTGATGAGAAGGACCATGAAGAATTTCGGTTAACGAACCAACGGTTCCCAAGTCTTTGAGTTCACCACGGGGAAGATCGGGATGCGTTGCTTCCAATCCCCAGTGACGACCCTTGCCAGGTGAGTCAGTGCCACGTGCAAATGCTGATCCGACGACTACTGCGTCCGCGCCAACGGCAATTGCCTTGGCGACGTCGCCACTGCGACCCATTGCCCCGTCAGCTATGACCGAAACGTAACGGCCACCTGATTCGTCAAGATAGTCGCGACGGGCAGCAGCAACGTCAGCCACTGCGCTAGCCATAGGTACACGAACACCAAGAACGTCAGCCGTTGTATGTGCAGCACCGCCGCCAAAACCAACAAGTACTCCCGCTGCGCCGGTACGCATGAGGTGAAGTGCTGCGGTGTACGTCGCACATCCTCCAACGATGACGGGAACATCGAGTTCGTAAATGAATTCCTTAAGGTTCAATGCGCCTTCACCGTCTGAGACATGCTCCGCGCTCACGGTTGTTCCACGGATCACGAAGATGTCCACTCCAGCATCAACGACAGTTTTAGCAAACTGTGCTGTGCGTTGTGGGCTCAACGAACCGGCAACTGTGATGCCTGATTCACGCAAGTCTTGGATGCGCTTGGTGATGAGTTCCGCCTTGATTGGTTCTGAGTAGATCTCTTGCAAACGGGCGGTTGCTGCGTTGGGAGCAAGCTGTGAAATTTCAGAGAGTAACGAAGTGGGATCTTCGTAACGTGTCCATACGCCTTCGAGGTTCAGAATCGCTAGCCCGCCAGCGTTCGCAAAAGTCTGCGCAGTACTTGGCGACACGACTGAGTCCATTGGTGCTGCGATAACTGGATGCTCGAATGAGTACGCATCGATCTTCCAGTTCAACGACACAAGTTCGGCTTCACGAGTACGACGACTCGGCACGAGGGATACATCGTCAAAAGAATAGGTAACGCGTCCGCGCTTGCCGCGGCCGATTTCTACTTCACTCATTGTGGGCTCCTAGCGCACGTGGTAGTTCGGCGCTTCGGCCGTGAGTTGGACGTCGTGCGGATGACTTTCTTTCAGTCCTGCTGCAGTAATGCGAACCAATTGACCGTTGTTCTTCAAGTCATCGATTGTTGCTGCGCCGGCGTATCCCATTGATGCACGTAGACCACCAACCAGTTGGTGAGCGACGGCTGACAATGGACCTCGATATGGCACCTGACCTTCGATGCCTTCAGGTACAAGCTTGTCTTCGGAAAGCACGTCGTCTTGGAAATAACGATCCTTTGAGTACGAACGCGCTTCGCCGCGCGATTGCATTGCTCCGAGCGATCCCATGCCACGGTACTGCTTGTATTGCTTGCCATTAACAAATACCAATTGCCCGGGCGCCTCTTCACAACCAGCGAGCAGCGAGCCGACCATGACTGTGTCAGCACCGGCAACTAGTGCCTTGGCGATATCTCCGGAGTACTGAAGTCCGCCGTCACCAATAACAGGAACACCAGCAGGGCCTGCCGCAAGAGAGGCTTCATAAATTGCAGTGACTTGTGGGACGCCAACGCCTGCAACAACACGAGTCGTGCAAATCGAACCTGGGCCAACGCCAACCTTTACGGCGTCCGCTCCCGCATCAATCAAGGCTTGCGCACCAGCACGAGTTGCGATGTTGCCACCGATGATCTGAATGGTGGTGTCTTTCTTCAGTGTCTTCACCATGTCAAGGACCGCACGTTGATGACCGTGGGCAGTATCAACGATCAACACGTCAACGCCAGCCTCAACAAGTGTCATAGAACGCTTGTACGAATCTTCGCCAACACCAACTGCAGCACCGACCAAGAGGCGACCCTGTGAGTCCTTCGTAGCAAGTGGGTAACGATCGCTTTTGACGTAATCCTTAACGGTGATCATGCCGACAAGATGGCCGCCATCATCGACAAGCGGAAGTTTTTCAATTTTGTTTGTGCGAAGAAGCTCAAGTGCATCTTCACCAGCAATACCTGGCTTACCAGTGATCAACGGCATCGTAGTCATTACTTCACTGACCTTGCGAGTTAAATCATCTTCAAAGCGCATATCGCGATTCGTCACAATGCCAACCAGAACGTTGTTCGCATCAACAACGGGAACACCACTGATTCGGTAACGGCCGCAGAGGCGGTCAACTTCAGCCAACGTATCTTCTGGCGAACAGGTCACCGGATTGGTCACCATGCCAGCTTCGCTGCGCTTCACAAGATCGACTTGATTGGCTTGATCGTCAATCGACAGATTGCGATGCAAGATTCCCAGGCCACCTTGGCGGGCCATAGCAATTGCCATGCGCGATTCAGTCACCGTGTCCATCGCAGAGGAAAGTAGAGGGATTCGCAAAGTAATTTCGCGCGTAAGTTTGGTGGAAGTATTCACTTCACTTGGAACAACATCTGAGGCGGACGGCATCAACAAGACATCGTCATAGGTCAGGCCCAACATGGCGAATTTGTCTGGAAGGCCCTGCGTCATTTTTGCCTCTCGATTGTTCGATGGAGAGACTGGGCTAAGTCGTTCGGCCGCTCCCCTTGAGGGTTCTAGGTTATCGCGCGCCGTGGTTCAGGGGAAAACCAGATCAGCGACCGCTGGCCACCACAAGTGAGAGCAAGGTTGCCTGGAGGTCGCTTGCACGTTCAATGACCTCGGGAAGTTC
>CANFIL010000068.1 GCA_947447095.1 Actinomycetota bacterium
GGGGAACAAAAAAGCCACGAACAGTGCTTTACATTTCTGGTGAAGAATCGGCCGAACAAATTGGCATTCGCGCACGGCGTATCGGTGCTACCGCAGATACTCTTCTCATCGCTGACGAAACTGACCTTGCTGTATTGCTCGGACATGTTGAGGACGTTGATCCTGACCTACTGATTGTGGACAGCGTGCAGACGATTGCCTCAAGTGAACTCGATGGCCGCGCAGGTGGTGTTGCCCAAGTTCACGAAGTCACACAAGTTCTGACTCGCGCGGCTAAGGGCCGGCGGATGCCGCTATTGCTGATTGGTCAATCCACTCGTGATAACTCTGTTGCAGGGCCGCGTTCGCTTGAACATTTGGTTGACACGGTCTTGACCTTTGAAGGAGACCGCGGAACTCCTTTGCGTCTATTGCGTGCGAACAAAAATCGCTACGGTCCTGCCGACGAAGTCGCCTGTTTTGAACAAGCCGATGATGGTTTGAGGGAAGTCACCGACCCATCCTCACTATTCCGATCACACCGTGACCATGCCATTGCAGGCACATGTATCGCAATCACGCTTGAGGGTCGCCGGGCATTGCTCGTCGAAGTTCAAGCCCTTACGACCACCAGCCCGGGTAACAATCCGCTACGTCGAACCACGGGATTTGATAACACGCGTGCTGCAATGTTGATCGCGGTGACCGAACGAACAGCTCGAATCAAACTGTGGGACAAAGACGTTTATCTGGCGACCGTCGCCGGCGCAAAGGTGTCAGACACTGGCGCTGACTTGGCAATGTGCTTGGCCGTAGCTTCGGCGGCGCGCGATACTGCCCTGCCAATTGACCTTACGGCCATTGGAGAAGTTGCCCTCAGTGGTGACGTTCGACCAGTTCCTGGCATGAACCAACGCCTTGCCGAGGCAGCCCGACTCGGTTTTACGACTGCGCTCGTACCTCGAGGTGTTGGGTCACGCAACGCACATCCGGGTCTCAAACTTGTTGAAGTGTCGAACTTGGCGGAAGCGTTAACCACAATTTAACGATTAGCGCTTCACCGCGATGCACTACCAATTCAGAGGTTCTACGTCTTAGACTCATCGCATACCCACACTTAGAAAGTAAGTTGCGTGCCTACAAAAGAGTCTGTCGATCCCGACGCAAAACTTCGCTCTGTACTCGCTCAGATGGCACCTGGAACCGCACTACGTGATGGTCTTCAACGAATTCTGCGCGGCAGCACTGGCGCACTCATTGTGCTTGGACAAGACAAAGTCGTATCAACAATTAGTAGCGGTGGGTTCAACGTCGACACCGAATTCACTGCGACTCGCTTGCGTGAACTAGCAAAAATGGATGGCGCCGTGTTGTGCGATCGAGATGCCACTCGCATTCTTGAAGCCGCAGTTCAACTGTTGCCCGATCCATCAATTCCTACCGATGAGCAAGGTACACGTCACCGCACCGCGGATCGTGTATCGCGTCAAACTGGTCTGCCTGTCATCAGTGTGAGCAAGTCGATGAACATCATTGCGCTATACATCGATGGTCGTCGCTACGTTTTGGAAGACGCCGCTGCGATTTTGTCTCGCGCGAATCAAGCGCTCGCCACACTCGAGCGTTACCGTCTGCGTCTTGATGAAGTGACAAACTCACTATCCGCACTCGAGATCGAAGACCTCGTGACTGTGCGAGATGTGGCAGTTGTTGCACAGCGTTACGAAATGGTGCGACGCATCGCCGCTGAAGTCACCGATTACTTGGTGGAACTTGGTACTGATGGTCGCCTGTTGTCACTTCAGCTTGAAGAATTCGTCGCAGGAACTGCAGAAGGTCAACGCCTTGTGGTTCGTGACTACGTTTCCGGAACCGCCAAGCGTCCGAAGTCACCAGAGCCAATTCTGACTGCACTTGCAAGCCTAGATTCGGCGGGATTGTTGGACCTGGGAAGTATTGCCACGGCTCTAGGTATGCCTGGTGATATTGAGTCGCTCGATAGTGCAGTTCGACCACGTGGCTATCGAATCTTGCATCGCATTCCTCGACTACCTGAGGCAGTTATCGCAAACTTAATTTCACATTTCGGCGCTCTTCAAAAGATTTTGTCTGCAAGTGTTGAAGACTTGCGCGACGTTGAGGGTGTCGGCGAAGCGCGTGCGCGCAACATTCGCGAGAACCTCTCCCGCATCGCAGAATCAAGTCTGATGGAACGCTTCGCGTAATTTAATTACTACTTAGTGATGACGAATCGTGCGCCATCACTATTCACACGTCCGTTTCGCGCGTGGCCCCAGTAAGCGCCGGGCTTAGCAGTCGTCAAGATTTTGCAGCCCTTGCCCGATAACTTGCCACCCCAGACGACGGTGACTGACCATGTCTGACCAGGCGCAAGTTTCACGATGTCTTTAGCGGTGCTCGGATTGCAATGATCAGTTGACCAAATCAGTGCAGGTCCGCTGATAACCGTCACTTCGTTGGCGCCGCTACCTACGTCGCGCTTACAAGCGACCTTGGAATTGTTCTTGACCTTCATAGTCAGATGAAGTCCGGTTCCAACTGTGGTGGTTTTACGATCAAGGACGACACTCACAGAAGTATCCGCGTCAGAACATTCGCCGTTCTTCGCCGGCTCGGTCGGTGTTGGCGTCTGAGAATCTGCAATCGATGGCGCATCAGTCGGCCCAATTTCAGGTACTGCCGATTCCGAAACTTGAGGCGCCTGACTTTCTGTCACAGCAGAAGCTGATTGAGAAGGAGTGACTGCAGCTACATCATTTCCGCCACCGCTAAAGATCTTGAAAAGTGCCACAAAGGTCAACAGCACGGCGATGCCAACAACGAGACGGCGTCGCCAATACACCTCGGCTGGTTCTGGACCAACAGGATGAGTTACACCGGACACGTCATTTACGTTACGGGCAAGCGGTTCACCTGCCTTGGAACTACGCACTGAAGGCGGATTCGTGTCACGATTACTCAGTGACGATTCAGGACAAACTGATTGATTGGTATGCGCACAATGCGCGCCAACTGCCTTGGCGTCGCAGCCGCGTCACCGCCTACCAGATTTTGGTGAGCGAGATCATGTTGCAGCAAACCCCTGCGTCCCGAGTCGCTCCGCAGTGGGAAGCGTGGATAAAGCGTTGGCCAAATCCTGAAAGTCTGGCGGCAGCCAGCCCTGCCGAAGTCATCCGTCAGTGGGATCGCCTGGGTTACCCAAATCGAGCTTTGCGCCTGCACGAAAGCGCCAAACGAATCGTGCAACAGCATGGTGGCCGTCTGCCAAAAACTTACGCTGAACTCATCGCGCTACCTGGAGTCGGTGACTACACCGCTGCTGCGATTTTGGCATTTGCCTACGGGAAACGCTCTGTAGTTCTCGACACGAATATTCGCCGAGTGATAGCCCGGGTGTGGGAAGGTGCGCAACGTCCGCCTCACTCGCTGAGCTCAATCGAAAAAGGTTTTGCAGAATCACTCGTTCCCGCTGATGACCAGCATGCTGCTTCATGGTCAATCGCCATTATGGAATTTGGGGCACTTGTATGCAGTGCTCGTAATCCAGTGTGTGATTCATGTCCGCTTGCGGCGGATTGCCAATGGCGCAAAGCGGGATATCCCGAAAGCCAAGTCAAACCCAAGACTCAAAAATTTGAGGGAACAGATCGTCAAGCTCGCGGCAAGATTTTGAAAGTGCTGAAAGAGACCTCGAAGTCCGTTAAGCGAGATGAGCTTGAGACTGTCGTATTGAACTCCAAGCAGTTCGATCGGGCACTTGCTTCGCTCATAAGTGACGGTTTAGTGGATGTGACTAAATCGGGGCGGTTCCAACTGCCGCAATAGATTGATGCATCGCTTGCAGTAATACGATTGCTAAAACGAACGACAGGATTCATCATGGCAACTTCGCAGGCACCGTTACACGGTGTAGTTGTCATCGCTGTAGAGCAAGCAATTTCAGCGTCATACGCTAGCCGGCATTTAGCCGAGCTCGGAGCCACCGTCATTAAGGTCGAACGTCCCGAGGGTGACTTCGCTCGTGACTATGACCATGTTGTGCATGGACAAGCGTCGTTTTTTGTGTGGGCTAACCGAGGTAAGCAAAGCATCGTTCTCAATCTGAAAGATGCAAAGGACTTGGCTCGATTCCATGCTCTGGTCAAAGGTGCTGATGTCGTCATCCAAAACTTGGCTCCACAAGCCGCCGAGCGCTTAGGCATCGATGGCAACGCCCTCAGAACAACCACGCCTTCCCTGATCACATGCGATATTTCGGGGTATGGCAGTGGTGGGCCTCGAAGTGCTGATCGGGCATACGATTTGGCAATTCAAGCCGAAGCGGGAATCTTTTCTGTGACTGGAAACGAAGAGGTGTCGAAAGCAGGAATTTCCGTTGCAGACATTTCTGCGGGTATGTACGCGTTGACTTCGATCTTGGCTGCGCTAGTTCGTCGTGATCGCACCGGCGAAGGTGCTCACATCGATGTAGCCATGATTGATACGGTCGCCGAATGGGTTGCGCCTGCGATGTATGGAACCGTGTACTCAGGCACGCAGCCCCTACGAACTGGTCGGCGACATCACAGCATCGCACCGTATGGAACTTTCACACTGTCTGATGGCTCAACAATATTGATCGCAGTACAAAATGATCGCGAGTGGCAGCGTCTTGCAAGTAACGTTCTCAACGATCCAGCACTGGCCACTGATGGTGAACTAGCCACTAACTCAGGCCGCATTGCCAATGTGGAACGGCTTGAACAAGCCATGAATGTGATTTTGGCCGAACGCAATGCTGAGATGATTCGCCAATTACTCACAAAGCACGAGATCACTTCCGCGAATGTCAATGATTTGAACGCAGTGTGGAATCATGAACAGCTTCGTAGCCGCGAAAGATTTGAAACAATTTCGATTCCTGGCGGTTCTGCCGAAGTACTTAAATCGCCGTTTCACATCAGCAACTGGGACAACACGACCACAGGTGTTCCAGCATTGAATGATCACGACGAAAAAACAATCGCCAACATCATCGCGCGCGGAGAATCTCGCTAATACGACTTAGGAAGACCAAGTACGTGATTTGCAACGTACGCCAAAACTAAGTTGTTATTAATCGGAGCGACCTTATACAAGCGAGTTTCACGGAACTTACGTTCAATGTCGTACTCCTGCGCAAATCCATATCCGCCGAAAGTATCAATAGCCGCGTTTCCAGCAGCCCACGATGCCTCCGCAGCTAAATACTTTGACTGATTCGCCTGGGCTCCACAATCTTCGTCTCGGTCGTAACGAGCCGCCGCATCAAAACGGACTAAGTCGGCGGCACGCAATTGCATGTACGCATCAGCCAATGGGAACTGGACTCCTTGGTTCTTGCCAATGGCATTTCCGAAAAGTTCACGTGAGTTGGCATAAGCGACAGCGCGATCTAAGAAGAATCGACCATCACCAATACATTCGGCACTTATCAGGATTCGCTCCGCATTCATTCCATCCAGAATGTATTTGAAGCCTTTGCCTTCTTCGCCAATGAGAGCATCTGCAGGGATGATCACATCTTCAAAAAACACTTCAGTCGTATTGTGATTCATCATGGTCTTGATCGGTTTGATCGTTAAGCCCGGGAGATTGCGCATGTCGAAGATAAAGACAGACATACCGGCTGATGGCTTTTCCGCTTCTTCAATCGACGTTGTGCGAGCCAGCAGAATCATCAAATCTGAATACAGCGCGCGCGATGTCCAAATCTTTTGGCCATTGATTTTCCAGCCTTCGGCAACGCGTTCAGCGCGTGTGCGAATTTTGGTTGTTTCTGATCCAGCATCGGGTTCTGTGACACCAAAGGCCTGAAGTCGAAGCTCGCCAGCAGCAATCTTCGGCAGGAACGTGGACTTTTGCTCAGCGCTTCCATGACGTAGCAAGGTACCCATCACATACATCTGGGCATGACATGCGCTCGGGTTCCCTCCGGATGCAGCGATTTCCTCAAGGACAATTGAGGCTTCTGTCAGAGTTGCTCCCCCGCCACCAAATTCCTCAGGAATAAGCATGGAGAGCCACCCATTCTTGGTCAGCGTCTCAACGAATTCAGTCGGATACCCATCAGGCTCCAGACCTTGCCAATAGCTTCCTGGGAAATCTGCGCACAAAGCTGCCACTGCTTCGCGCAGATCGGCATGTGATTCGTCTGTGTGTAGATCCATGGTTAAGCCTTCAAGGTTGCGGTGACGGCTCCAACTGGACGACCGCCACCAAGAACTTCGAGTGATGTCTGTTGTTCGATGATGTCGGCGTCGACGCCCATGATGTCGCGAAGGATTGTTGCGCCAACGACAATGCGAGCACGGTCGGCTCCATCATCAATCTTTAATGCGAGCGCTCGACCATCTGGTAAACCGATTCCATAAACTGCTTCGGCACCAATCTTGGCAAGTAAGCCAGGCACGCCCTTCATAAGTAAGAAGTCATCACGACGCGTTCCGGATTCGTATTCGGGAAAACTTCGAATTGCGTCGGCGATCTTGCGCTGATCTGCATCTGCGTTTGGTCCAGCAAATTGCGCGAAAGATCGTGCCAAACCAGTTAATGACGTTGACATCAATGGCGCACCGCAGCCATCAATTCCGATGTGTTGTACGGCTTCACCGGTGCACTCTTCAACTGCAGACTTACAGGCTTGTTGTAGCGGGTGATCAAGTTCGAGGTAGCTCGCCGTGTCCCAGCCGTTCAAGACGCAAGTGAACAACATTGCTGCATGTTTCCCACTGCAGTTCATGTGCAGTCGTGACTTCTCTAGACCCTGAGCTAGGAGCGAATCTTTTTCCACGTCGTCTAACGGAAAATCAACAGGACATTGCAACGAATCCACGTCGAGATTGGCACCATTCAAAATGTCGTGGACACCGTCCACATGAAATTGTTCGCCACTGTGTGACGCGCACGCTAGCGCAAGCAAGCGGCCATTCA
>CANFIL010000069.1 GCA_947447095.1 Actinomycetota bacterium
AGGGATTCAATGTCGCCTACGGTTCCACCGACTTCGGTGATAACTACATCAACATCTTCGTCGGCCATTGCCGCAATTCGGGAACGGATTTCGTTGGTGATATGTGGAATAACTTGAACTGTGTCGCCTAGGTATTCACCGCGTCGCTCTTTTGCAATAACGCTTGAGTACACCTGGCCAGTTGTGACATTGGCGGAACCATGGAGATCACGATCCAAGAAACGTTCGTAGTGACCGATATCAAGATCGGTTTCGGCGCCGTCATTCGTTACAAACACTTCCCCGTGCTGAAACGGATTCATTGTGCCGGGATCTACGTTGAGATAAGGATCAAGTTTTTGCATCGTGACGCGCAGTCCGCGCGCAGTGAGCAAATTGCCCAAACTCGATGCTGTAAGGCCCTTGCCCAATGAAGATGCAACGCCACCCGTGACAAAAATATGTTTCCTAATACCCACGGAATACCAGCGTAACTGTGCCTCGGTTTGGAAGCACACACCACCCCGCTATTCCGCGTGGCGGCGTTCGGTTTCGGCAATCTCGAGAAGTTCGGTCGCTAGTTGTGCGCCGGCTTGAGAATCAGCAAGACCAGCCAACATGCGAGCCAGTTCCGTCACGCGATCAGAGTCTGCAACCTGATGAACCGAGGAATTGTGAACAGATTCCCCATCACCTCGACTGACGACCAAGTGATTGTCCGCAAAGGCAGCAACCTGTGGCAAGTGCGTGACAACCACAACTTGAGCAGTTCGTGCCAAACGCGCCAAGCGTCGGCCGACCTCGACAGCGGCTGCGCCACCAACACCAGCATCCACCTCGTCAAAGATAAACGTCTCAATTGGGTCGGCCTCAGCAAGAACAACCTGGACTGCAAGCATGATGCGACTCAACTCGCCACCTGAGGCACCCTTGTTGATGGGAACCCATGGTGCGTTTGGCCGGCTTATCAACCCCAACTGAATAGTGTCGGCACCAAAAGGTCCCAATTCAGCCGATTCCAAGACGAACTCCACCCGAGCGCCTGCCATGGCTAGCCCATCGAGCTCTTTCGAGACCTTGCTCGCAAATGATTCGGCAGCTTGTGTTCGTAACTTCGTCAATTTGGCGCCTTGACTCGTCAGATCTGCGGTGAGTGAAACCAATTCCTCACGCAATTGCGCTACGACATCATCACCGCCGCTGAGTTCGTTTTGACGAATCCGCGCCGATGTGGCCCAATCCAGGAGCGCATCAACATCACCGAACTCGCGACTGAGTTGGCGCAAGGCCGAGCGCCGAGACTCAACAAAAGCTAACCGTTCGGGGGAAGCGTCAATGGTCGAAACATAGTGCGAGATATCAGAAGCCACGTCAGAAGCCAACACCTCGAGTTCATGAACTCGGTCTGCCAATTCTGCAAGTTGCGAATCGTGATGCCGTTCGCGTTCCAATGCTTTACGCGCTAAAGAAATACCTGACATGGCGCCAGCATCACCTGAGTCATCGCCGGCAATTGCTGTGAGCGCACTTGAACTTGCGCTGTGAAGAACCTCAACGTTCGTTAGCTTGTTCGCTTCGTCATCCAAGGCACGATCTTCACCTGGCTGAGGATTCAGCGCATCACATTGTTCGAGAATTCGAGTGATTCGATCAAGCTCGATTTCTCGTGCCGCTGCATCTGTCGTGAGCAGGTCAATCCGTCGAGAAATCTGTACGCGCTTTTCCCACAACTCTTGGTATCGCGCGAGCACTGAACCGTCTGCGCTAAATCGATCAAGGATGAGTCGCTGTTGCATCGCCTTAGTCAGACGCAGTTGCTCACTTTGGCCATGAACGGCAACCAATTCGGTTCCCAGTTCAGTGACGACTGCGGTCGGCACCGACGCTCCACCGATGAACGAACGGCTTCTTCCAGTGTCATTAATTTGGCGCGAAACAATCGCAACGGAGCCATCTTCGAGTACGGCACCTGAATCTGCCAGTTCAACAGCAACACTTTCGGGAACCACGATGTCTGCCTCAACAACGGCCTGGGTACAGCCGGTACTGATGATTGACGCGTCAGCCTTGCCGCCAAACAGAACGCCCAGTCCGCGAAAGACCATTGTTTTACCCGCGCCAGTTTCGCCGGTGAGGACGTTGAGACCCGGCGTCAGATCAAGCGTTGCTTCACTGATGACACCAAAATTACGGAGACGGACCTGCTCTAACAATGCAAAGTCCTAAGAATTACGCCAGCCACGAACTGGGAGTTCGAACTTTGCAACAAGACGCTCGGTGAATGGAGTTGAGTGAACCCGCGCAAGTTTGACCGATTTCGCATCGCGTTGCACAGTGACGGTTCCACCTGCGGCAACTTCAGATGACCGACGGCCGTCAGCACACACCACAACAGGGCTGTTTTCAATACCAACATCGATTTTTGACGATGGAGATACGACCAGCGGCCGAGCAAATAAAGCATGAGCGCTAATAGGAACAACAAGCAAAGCGTCTACTTCGGGCCAAACGACAGGGCCGCCTGCGCTAAACGCGTATGCAGTGGAACCCGTTGGCGTGGCACATAACAACCCATCACATGACCATCGTGACAAAGGTCGGCCATCGATACTGACCATAATTTCGGCCATACGTTCACGTTGATGCTTTTCGATGGCTACTTCGTTCAATGCCCAAGTGCTCCAACGTTCACCTTCGGGGGATGTCGTTGTGACTACAAGGGCAGTACGTTGCTCAACAACTAATTCACCACTGACAACCGCAGAGATAACCGCGCCAATATCTTCAGGTTCAGCTTCGGCCAAGAATCCAACGTGACCTAGGTTCACGCCGAGCACAGGTACGTCATGCACACGCGCAATTTCAATCGCGCGAAGAATGGTTCCATCGCCACCAAAGACAATGACAAGTTCACAACCTTCGGCGTCCGTTGCCGATTGCACACCGTCGATCCCAATGAGCTGGGCATCATCATCTGCACACAGCACCGAAATTCCTTCGGCGAGAAGACCATTGGCGGCATCACGTGACACCTCAAGTGCACGTTGGCGACCAGCATGAACCACGAAGAGTACTTTGCGACTCATTGCGGGCCCTCCTGGACTGCTCTTTCGATTTCGGTTAGATCAGGGGCTTTGCCTTTTCGGGACAGCCACAAGAAATATTCAACGTTTCCACTCGGTCCCGGCAATGGACTAGCGGTTACGCCAAGGGTACCTAGGCCAAGTGAAAAGGCGCTATTAGCGATCTTATTGACTGCAGCGACACGATGTTCGGCCGAATCCACAACCCCACCAGAACCAAGCAATTCTCGACCAACCTCAAACTGTGGCTTGACCATAAGGAGAGCCTGCCCGTTTGGCTTAAGCACTCCGACAAGGGCTGGTAACACCGTTTCAAGGGAAATGAACGATAGGTCAGCAACAATCAGGTCAACCATCTCGCCGATTGTTTCGGGAACGATGTGTCGAACGTTGGTTCGATCATGAACCGTAACTTTAGGGTCTTGACTAACTTTCCATGCCAATTGACCGTAGCCAACATCAACGCAATAAATCTTTGAGATTCCACGACGAAGCAAAACATCGCTAAAGCCACCCGTTGAAGCCCCTGCATCAAGCGCCACGAACCCAGTGACATCGATGTCAAATGCGTCGAGTGCACCTATGAGCTTGTGCGCCCCTCGGGAAACATAATCGTCTTCAACATCCACCAAAACTTTGATGGCAGCATTTTCGTCAACCTGGGTGGCCGATTTAGTTGCGAGAATTCCCGCGACTTTTACTTGACCGGCGTCAATGAGTGACTGAGCATGCTCACGACTTCGGGCAAGGTGACGCCGAACGAGCTCGACATCAAGTCGTCGTCGAGTCACTGGCCCGACAGGTCAGCAAGCGTGTCATGCAAGCGGCGCTGCACATCTTCAAAGACAGAGACGTGCTCATCAACGGGCAAAGAAGAAAGATCCGACAACCGCGCGATGGCATCATCAACGCGAGGCTCACCAGTAACCGGCAAAGACATCATCACTACGGTTGGTTCGCTGCTTTCAACAATACTTTCTACCGCAGAGTCATCGAGGAAAGTTTCGCCTTCATCCTCGGCAAACTCGTCGTCATCTTCGTCATCGTCATCAGAATCCGAAACATCAGATTGGGTAAGCACGTCAATGAAATCGTGATCATCTAGTGACGTAAAGGAGTCTGCTTCAAGTTCGGTGGCGCTATCTGCTTCCGCTTCAGCGTTAAACGCCTCGGAATTGAGTTCACTCATGCTTGTCGCCTTTCGTCGGCACTAGCCTACGGCAATGCCGCGTTGCGAGAGTTGGCTGGTCGCTGTCTCAACAGACATCAAGTTATGCCACACCGCAACAGTGGCTATCCGAATTGCATCCAAAATATCGCCTTGTCCAAAGAGTTGACCGTCTCGAACCTGCCACTCATTTAATGAAGCAACGAGCCCTGTCAGCTCGACTGGCTGATGAGCTTGCGCCAGCCCTGTTGCATCCCACGCTAGGTATGTTGGACGAAGCTCAGGCGTGGCGAGCATCAAATCTCGAACGCTTGTTACTCCCGAGAACACCAACAAGCTGTCAATTCCCACATTGTTGGCACCGTGAATATCGGTATCTAATCGATCACCAATAACAATGGGGCGCTTGGATTGAGCTCTATCAATGGACTGTTGCATCAATGGAACTTCTGGCTTTCCTGCCACAGCCGTAGGTCGTCGACCAACAGCAAGCGCCAATGCATTCACCATTGCGCCATTTCCCGGAGCCATCCCCCACTGAGTTGGAATGGTGATGTCCATGTTTGTCGCCACCCACGGAACACCAGTGTTGAGCACTTGGCTTGCTTGCGCAAGCATGCGCCATGGCATATCGGGCCAATAACCTTCAATAACGCCTGCGTGATCGACATCAATATCTTGCGATGGAATGAGGCCAACTAACTCAACTTCGGTCATTAAATCGCGACTTCCCAATACAAAGATCGAACTGCCCTGAGGAACGAGAGTTGCAAGAACAGCGGCTCCAGCCTGCGCTGATGTCACAACATCTTCAGCAGTTGCGTATAAACCAAGTTCTGTCAGATGAGTAGCCACTGAAAGAGGCGACCGCGAGGCGTTATTCGTTACATATGTCAGCGTCATTCCAAATTTGAGGTGCACATCATTAATGACGGACACAACGCCTGGGACAGATTCTTGCCCTACATAAATCACGCCGTCAAGATCAAACAGCGCTGCATCATATTCCTTAGCTAATACATCGCTTGGTTGTTCCAAAGGTGCCATGTAACTAGAGTGCCATTAGTTGACGCGCCTCGTCATATCGCCTCACAGTTTGGTCAACGAACTCATTTCAATTTCCACTCGACTGGCAACGGACATCCCGGCTTTCCAAAACCGCCTTCGAATTTCACCCTCTACTTCAATGATGTCCCCCACCGTTAGCGAGCGGGCTTTCCGCTGAAGGCCGGCTTTCATCGCGACCAGATCAATGGTGTCTACTGTGGTTTTAGTGACTGGCTTTGCACGCGGGACAACAATGCGAAACCTTGTGAGAACAGTGTCGCTAGGTAAATGAATATCCTCAGCAAGTGATGTAACGCGCCCGACAAGATGTACTGAATTTGTCCAGTCCGAAAATTCCTCTTCCATAAAATGCTCCTTCGTGTTGTGCGGAGCAATACTGTGCCGAAAAGCACTGACCGCGCACAGAATCTGGGCGCGGTCAGTGGATTAATTCGGTTGTGGACTAATCGTCGATCTCATCATCTTCGAGATCTTCGTACTCCAAAACTTGGTCTTGGCCTTCAAAGACGTCATATCCGGAACCTTCAAGTTCCTTGATGCGCGCATCTGCATCTGTGAGTTGTTCCGGATCCACCGCAGCGGCGCGATGGAACCATTCGATGGCTTCGGTGTTGTGTCCCATGTTTGCTAATACGTCAGCGTATGCATATCGAATACGCGCAGCCCATGATTCGTGAGTCGAAGTGCTGAGCTCAGGACACTGCAATGTAGCAAGCGCCGCTTCCCACTGACCAAGGTCGGAGCGCGCACCTGCAGCGACGATTCGCATTTCAACACGAGTGCCACGATCAAGCGTTGCAACGAGTGGATCTCCAGCCATTTCAATGGCCTTCTTTGGACGTCCAAGTGCACGTTCACAGTCAGCCATCAATGGCCAATATTCCTTGATGCCACGCATACGGCGTGCTGCTCGGAATTCAGTCAAGGCTTCGGCAAAATGGCCGGCGTGATATGCAGCTTCGGCAGCCGCTTCACGAACAATACCGACGCGTGATGCCTTGTTGAGTGCAGCTTTTGCGTGCTCCCATGCGAGTTCAGGATTGATATCCATCATCTCGCCAGAGGCAACCAAGTGACGAGCTACGCGTAGCGCGAGACCATCTGGCAAGGTACGAAGTTCGTTACGCACTGCACGTGGAAGTTCGTTACCTGTGATGTGGTCAGGGATGATTGGATCTTGAATGTTGACGCGCTTTTCGCCGCGAGGAGCACGAGGAGCACGCTCTTCACGATCGTTGTAACGGCCTCCGGCACGATCAGGGCGACCACCACGTTCTTCATAACGGCCACCGCCGCGACCATCACGTGACGGGCGATCTGGACGACCTCCGCGTGTAGACGGGCGACGATCCTCACTCGCTTGTGGACGATCACCTGAGTACGGGTTCTCGCGACGTGGACGATCACTCGAGCCACTACGGGAATCACGATCACTGTAAGAACGAGTCGGACGATCTGAACCACCACGCGAAT
>CANFIL010000070.1 GCA_947447095.1 Actinomycetota bacterium
ACCTGGCGCTGCAACATTGTCTCGAACCTTGCACCGCCTGGGATTCCAAGTCGCGCTGGTCAGTGGCGGGTTTCTAGAAGTCGTCAAGCCACTTGCAGACCGACTCGGCGTTACCAACGTTCGCGGTAATCAACTCGAAATTATTGACGGAAAACTCACCGGTGGACTGATTGGTCCAATTATCGACCGTGCGGCAAAAGCAGAGGCATTGCGATACTTTGCAGACCATTACGACATTCCTATGAGTCGCACTATTGCCATCGGTGACGGAGCCAACGATTTAGACATGCTGAACGCTGCTGCCTTGGGTATTGCATTTAATGCCAAGCCGTACGTGCGGGATGCAGCCTATGCCTCAGTGAATACGCCGTACCTGGACACAGTTTTGTACGTCATGGGCATTACTCGAGAACAAATCGAACGAAGTGACGCTCACGATTCGATCGACTATCGCAAGCCGCCGGTATAGATCAGGGACCACCCTGTGAATGAACGCCACCATCGACGTGGATGATTTCTCCTGTTGTTGCTGGGAACCAATCACTGAATAGCGCCACGCATGCCTTGGCAGTTGGAACGCAGTCCCCTGTGTCCCAACCAATTGGGGCACGTCGTTGCCACATTGGACCGAAAGTATCGAAACCAGGGATGCCCTTAGCAGCTGTCGTAAAGAGCGGACCAGCAGCTACGAGGTTGACCTTGACACCCTTTGGACCAAGATCACGCGCAAGATAGCGACAGGTTGATTCAAGAGCCGCCTTGGAGACACCCATCCAGTCATAGAACGGCCACGTCACAGTTGCATCAAAGTCCAAGCCGAGCACTTGAGCGTTACGGCCCTCCATCAATGGCAAACACGCCATCGCAAGAGACTTCAATGAGAATGCTGAGATTTCGAGCGCAACCTTGACGTCATCCCACTCAGTGTTCAAGAAATTTCCACCAAGAGCTGCCTCAGGTGCAAAAGCGATTGAATGCAGTACTCCATCCAGGTATGGAACGTGCTCACGCACAGCATCCGCGAGGTTATCTAAATCTTCCTTGCTGGTGACATCAAGTTGGACGATTGGCACTTCTTGCGGCAAACGCTGTGAGATTCGCTTGGTGATTCCTGCAGCGCGACCGAAAGAGGACAGCACAACATTTGCGCCCTGTTCTTGCGCCAAGCGTGCCACATGGAACGCAATGGAGGAGTCAGTAAGGACGCCAGTTACGAGAATGTTCTTGCCTTCAAGGATGCCCATAGTTGTCCTAGTGTCCCATACCTAGGCCGCCATCAACGGGAATGACAGCGCCCGTGATGTAGCCAGCAGCTGGAGATGCCATAAATAGCGCCACATCAGCAACTTCCTGAGGTGAGGCATAACGACCAAGCGGCACATTTCCTACAATTTCTGCACGACGATCTTCAGAGAGTTCAGCAGTCATGTCGGTGTCAACAAATCCAGGTGCAATCACGTTGGCGGTAATTCCACGTGAACCAAGCTCGCGAGCCAATGATCGTGCTGCGCCGACCAGACCCGACTTTGACGCGGAATAGTTCACCTGACCAGCAGAGCCCATAAGTCCAACAACGCTGGAAATAAAAATAAGTCGACCAGTACGGGCTTTCATCATCGCTCGACTGGCTCGACGCGCTACCCGAATGGCGCCGACAAGGTTGGTATTGAGCACATCGTTGATGTCATCATCCGACATGCGCATGATTAAGCCGTCTCGCGTAATGCCCGCATTCGCTATGGCGATTTCCACTGTGCCGATTTCAGCCTCGATTTGATCAAAGGCAGCATCAACGCTGGCGGTACTGCCTACGTCGCATTTCACAACATGTAAACCATCGATCGGTTCACCCGATCGGCTGGTGACTACAACTGTGTCCCCCGCCTGCTGGAATGTACGCGCAATCGCGAGACCAATTCCACGATTACCGCCCGTGACAAGAACTACTCGACCCATGCCATAAGGCTACTAGTGTGGTCTTCATGTCTTCGCATTTGCCCGATTATCTCGCCGAGTCTGCCCTTTCGATCGCCAACGACGCTGGCGCAAGCGTTGCTCATGTTCGCATCGCGCAACATGACAATCGTGGTGTGTCCACGCGTGATGGAAATGTAGAAAACGTCGCAAGCGACAGTGCCACCGCACTAAGCGTGCGCGTAGTACACAATGGCGCCTGGGGTTTTGCAGCGACAAACGAACTTACGCACGATGGGGCTGCCGATGCTGCCCGACGCGCACTCGAAATGGCGCGGATCAGTTCAGCTGTAATGAACCAGCCGGTCGAATTGGCTGCCGAGCCGAACTACGGCACAGCATCATGGGTTATGCCAAAAGAAATTGACGCTATGGCAGTTTCCGATGATGATGTTGTCGCCCTGCTACAGGACTGGAATGCGCGAGTCGCAAAATCCTCGATCGTCAACCATGTTGACGCACACGTAGCCATGGGTCGCGACACCACTTTCTTTGCAGATCTTTCAGGAAACCGACTGACTCAAGAACGTGACCGCATCAGCGCGCAACTCACCGCGATTCACATTGGTGAAGGTGGCTTTGACGACATGCGCACGTGCGCCCCACCAGCAGGTCGAGGCTGGGAATACCTTTTGGGTCAAGGCTGGGATTGGGATCATGAGCTTGCCGCTTTACCTAGTTACCTTGAAGAGAAAGTGAAAGCCCCTTCAGTTGACGCTGGCGTATGGGATCTGGTCATTGACCCGACCAACCTGTGGCTCACGATTCATGAATCAATCGGCCACGCAACAGAACTCGATCGCGCATTGGGCTTCGAAGCAAATTACGCAGGCACATCGTTTGCAACGCTTGAGAAGCTGGGCAACTTTAAGTACGGAAGCCCACTCGTTAACGTCACCGGTGATCGCAATTCACAGTTTGGTCTATCAACTGTGGCATGGGATGACGAAGGCGTTGGCGCGCAGCAATGGGATTTGATCAAGGACGGCATCCTCGTTGGATATCAAACTGATCGCAGCATCGCGGCGCACGTCGGATTAGATCGATCAAACGGTTGCGCATTTGCCGACTCAGCGCTTCATACTCCGATTCAACGTATGCCAAACGTTTCGCTGCAGCCTGGTCCTGTCGAACGCACTACCCAAGATCTCATTTCTGGTGTCGAGCGCGGTATCTACATCGTTGGCGACAAGTCATGGTCCATTGACATGCAGCGCTACAACTTCCAATTCACAGGACAGCGTTTTTACGAGATTCGCAACGGTCAAATTGTTGGTCAACTCAAGGACGTCGTCTACCAGTCGCGAACACCCGATTTCTGGGGCTCGCTCGTTGACATAGGTGGACCGTCAACGTATTTGCTAGGTGGCGCCTTAAATTGCGGTAAGGGCCAACCCGGACAAGTCGCACCAGTAAGCCACGGCTGCCCCAGCGCAGTGTTCCGCAATATCAATGTCCTCAATGGTCGTAAGGAGGCTTCAGCATGAGCCAGATGAACATGTCAGAAGCAGTTGAGATTGCCATGGAACTGGTTGGCAAAGGCGTTGTTGTTGGCGAGATTAACAACGCACGCAACTTACGTTGGGCTAACTCCGCTCTCACCACCAATGGCGACACTGTGGATCAGTCACTTTCGATTGCCGCCTTTGTTGATACTCCAGACGGCGTCGCAAGCGGAATTTCCAGTGGACAAGTTCGTAGTCGAGAAGACATCGAAAAACTCGTAGAAGTAAGCAAAGCTAGCGCGAGAGCAGCTGGCCCGGCACAAGATGCCATGGAACTCGTCGCAGGACCACAGCATGCAAACTTTCACTCTGACGTGACACCTATTGCCGACGAAGGCATCGACTTCCTGTCGATTCAATTAGGCAACGTACTTCCCCACGGTCAATTCTTCGGTTACGCCGAACAGGCAGAAGACACCATGTTCGTTGCAACTTCTGCAGGCACCCGAATGCGCTTTTCACAATCGACTTCACGGTTTGAATTGTGTGCCAAAAGTGAGGACCGTGAGCGATCTGCCTGGAGTGGCCAATCAGGCACTTCCTTGAGTGACGTGATAGTTACGTCGCACGCTGACACGGTGCTACGCGGCCTAGAACATCAAAAGAATCGAATTGATCAAGAGCCTGGACTGCATACCGTCACACTGTCTCCAAGCGCAATGGCGGATCTCATGATTTACATGCTGTGGAGTGCAACGGCACGAGAGGCCCACGAGGGTCGCAGTGTCTTCAGTAACCCACTCGGCGGAACCCGAATCGGCGAGCAACTCACACAACGCAAGTTGACAGTGGCTACAGACCCGGCCCTTCGCGGACTTGAGACGATCGACCACGTCGTGAACTTAGGCTCTTCTTCGATGTCGAGTTCCTTCGATACTGGGCTTGCCACACCTCGTTCCGAAGTCCTACGCGATGGAACGTTGCATGCTCTTGGAAGTAGTCGTCACGCTGCACTGGAAGCTAACCTGCCGTTTACTCCACTGAGCGACAACATTGAAGTTCGCGATGCGCAAGGTTCAGGTTCACTTGACGATCTCGCGGCGCGCATGGGTGAAGGCTTGTTAATCACATGCTTGTGGTACATCCGCGAAGTTGACCCGCAATCACTACTACTCACTGGCTTAACGCGTGATGGCGTTTACGTGGTTAAGAACGGCGAAATTGTTGGTGCATCAAACAACTTCCGATTCAACGAATCTCCAGTTGGAATGCTTTCGCGCATTACCGATGCAGGTGAATCAGTGAATTGCCTGCCTCGTGAATGGGCAGATTGGTTCTCGCGAGCTCGGGTAGCGCCAGTAACTGTCGAACAGTTCAATTTGTCGACACGTTCTGACGCGGTATAAGTCGACTTAAGAGTCTTCGAGGCGGAAGCCGACCTTCATGCCCACCTGGAAGTGCGCAATGTCGCCGTCCATGATGTTGCCGCGAACCTGAGTAACTTCGAACCAATCAAGGTGACGCAAGGTCTCTGAAGCGCGCTTGATGCCGTTTCGAATTGCCTGGTCGATGCCTTCTGGTGAGGTGCCGACGATTTCGGTCACTCGGTATGTGCGGTCAGCCATGTGGTTCTCCTAAAAGATGCCTACTTTGTTCTCACAACGTACTCTAGACGTATGCCACAAGAACCCGAAGTTTTCAGCATCACAGGTGCTGTTGAAGGCATGTCCCAGGAACAAAAAGGTCGCCAGCGTCGCTACCTGATCAGCATGGGAATTCGCACATTGTGCTTTGTGGCCGGTATCGCCGCAACCGGCTGGCTCCGGTGGACATTGCTCGTTGGTGCGATTTTATTGCCTTATTTTTCTGTGGTTGTAGCAAATGCCGGGCGCGAACGTCGCTTGATCGGTCCTGGGCTTGTCAGTCCGCAGGAGCATCGCGTGGCGATCACCGATTCGGTGCGCGACTAACCTTAGGTACGTGTACAAGTTCCTGCTGACCCCAAAGTGGATCGCGGTAACACTTGTCACGTTAATGCTCTTACCCGCATTCAACTCCTTGTCGCAATGGCAATGGCGACGACTACACCAACGCCAGGCCTACAACTCGATCATCCTTAAGAATCAAGATGCTGCTCCTGTTGAGCTTGCTGACATCTTGGACCCTTCCGGCACCACCATCGATCAAGGCAATCAATGGCGTCCGCTTCACCTCACCGGTACATGGGACACACAACATCAAGTATTAGTTCGCAAGAAAAGCTTCGAGTCAGAACTTGGATTCTGGGTCGTTACCCCATTCATCACTCCAGATGGAACGATCTTGATCAACCGTGGCTGGCACATCGCAGGAAATACTGCTCTGGACTCCCCTGACATCGTCCCCGCACCAACTGGAACTGTGGAAGTTGCGGCTCGAGTGCGCACCTTGCCTGGCAATCCAGCACCGCGTCCGTCCGATCTTCCTGTCGGTCAAGTTGGAGTAATTAACCCGCCAGCAATTACACCCGACACTAAAGTCGTCACCAATGCTTATGGCGAATTAGTCGCTAGTCGCCCAGATTCGGGCGTTGAACTGAAACTGATCCCCGCACCTGAAGTTTCTGAAGGGCCACATCGTTCTTACGCACTGCAGTGGATATTTTTTGCCATCATGACCGTCATCGGCTGGATCATTATGGTTCGGAATGAGGCGCTACATCAGAAAACTGACGATGGTACAGATCTGAGTACAGACCGCCCTTAGCAAGGAGGTCATCGTGGGTGCCATGTTGGACAACACGACCATCATCAATCACCAAAATTTGATCAGCTTGACGAATCGTTGAGAGTCGGTGCGCAATCACAATGGACGTTCTGCCGCGAAGAGCTGTAGTCAGCGCCAGCTGGACAGCAGATTCTGACTCGCTGTCCAAGTGAGCCGTCGCTTCATCTAGAACCACTACGTCAGGAGCCTTCAGAAGCAGACGAGCAATTGCCAAACGTTGCTTTTCGCCACCAGAAAGTCGGTAACCTCGGTCGCCCACAATTGTGTCGAGACCCTGCGGAAGTTC
>CANFIL010000071.1 GCA_947447095.1 Actinomycetota bacterium
TCAATCTTGTTCCCATATTGCTCGTAGTTGTTGCCATTGCCGGTGTATTCAAAGGCCAACATCTGAAAAAGCATGACCCAGCGGTGTACGCAAAACTCGCTTCTTCGCGACTTCGTGTGCGCAAGGTAGCCATACTTCCTGCTGCCAACTACACAAATAAGTACTGCATCATTGGTGCTGGCCCATCGGGGCTGGTTACTGCGCGAGCGTTTCTGCACGAAGGCATTCCATTCGATTGGTTCGAGCGCCATAGTGATGTCGGTGGACTGTGGGACATGGATAATCCAGGAAGCCCAATGTATGAAAGTGCCCACTTCATAAGTTCGAAGTACACCAGTGCATTTATCGGCTTTCCAATGCCAGCCGATTACCCGGACTACCCAACATGGCGACAAATCCGTGATTACATTCGTAGCTTTGCGACAGCCTATGGGCTCTACGATCATGTCCAACTCAACACCGAAGTGAAGCGAGCAACTCCAAATAGCGACGGCACGTGGACTGTTGAAATCGCTTCCGGCCAAGTGGCAACGTATGCAGGGGTTGTGGTTGCAACTGGAACAAACTGGCACCCGAACGTTGCCCAGATTCCCGGTGCAACAGATTTCCAGGGAACGATTGAGCATTCTGTGACGTTTAACGATGGCGCTACATTCCGTGGCAAGAACGTGCTCGTGGTTGGAGCCGGTAACTCAGGAGTTGATATTGCCTGCGACGCTGCGCGAAATGCAGAGTCGGCGTTCCTTTCAGTGCGCCGTGGTTACCGATTTGTTCCCAAACATGTGTTTGGTATCCCAACTGATGCTTTGTTGTCAGGAATCATCGATCCGCCGCGAGGTGTGTCACTTTCTGGCGATGCCAATAAATTAGTTGACACGTTAGTAGGCGACTTAACTCGTTTCGGTTTGCCGGCACCTGACCACAATGTGCTTGAGAGCCATCCCATTATGAATACTCAAGTTTTGTACCACATGGCTCATGGCGACCTTATCGCCAAGCCTGATGTGAAACGCATTCTTTCGGACGGCGTTGAATTTACTGATGGCTCTTTCGAAAAGATTGACCACGTTGTGCTTGCGACCGGTTATCAATACTCGGTTCCATTCTTGGATGCACCTGAGCTCTCGTGGATCCATGGTCGCCCACAGCTGTACTTGCGGTTGTTCTCACGTCAGTATGACCACTTGTACTTCATTGGTTTTGCAGAATTCGCCGATGCCGCATATAAGCGTTTTGAAGATATGGCGCACATGATTGTGATGGATGCCCGCATCCATGCCACGGGTGAAATGCGCGAAAGTTGGACGCAGCTCAAGCGTGATGACAATCCTGATCTCTCAGGTGGACATACCTACATCGATAGCCCAAGACATACGGGATACATCGAAGTCGAGACGTACCGAGAATATCTCGCACACGTGCGTGATCAATTCAATTGGTACGACTTTGAGGAAACAACCTTTGAGGATGTCCGTAAGTAGGGAATAACCGAGGATTAAACCTCAGTGAGCTCCCATTCATCGCCATTGCGACGAACAAGTCCGCGCTGTTCCAGATCCTTCAGGAACTTGAGATGACCCTTCTCGCCACGGCCACGAAATAGTGGCATGAGCTTAGGAAGTGCGTTGGGAGCCAGCATTGCAACCCGTACAAGCCAGGATTCACTTGGCTTGGGGTAGCGCTCGTAAGTTGGCTTGTCCAACATTTTGTGGAATGCCTTGACGACTTCGTCTGTCTTTTGAGGTGGGTCAAGGAACTGCAACGAATTGCCACCTTCGACAGCTTCACGATGCAGCATCGGAGTATCAGTTGCCGACGGCATGACAGCGCCGACTTTAATTCCCTTTGGTTCTAAATCAAGGGCGAGTGACAAGATTGCTCCGCGCAATCCAAACTTCGACACTGTGTACATCGGAGTTTCACCGAGCGGAAAAATTCCGCCCAAAGAAACAGTTGCCACAATGCGTGGGTCTGATGATTTGTGCAGCAGAGGAATTGCCTTGTTCATCAACACCAATGGTGAGGTTAAGTTGATGTCGAGTTCGCGCTCGATGCTTTCTGAGCTGCGCACATCGAATCGGTCGGTTGTGGTGATCGCGGCATTCGGAATGAGTACGTCTATACGACCGTACGTTCTTGAGATTTGTTCAATCGATGAATCAATGTGTGTACGGTCGGTGAGGTCTCCACCGATTGCGAGATGACCGGTTCCAGGCAAAGACGATACGAGTTCTTTGGCTTTCGTTTCATTCAGATCTAGCGCCACGATGCGCGCACCACGGGCTGCAAAATCTCTCGCCAAATGAGATCCGATTCCGCCAGCGGCGCCAGTGATTGCGATTACTTTGTCTGTGTATTCGAAAGCCATGAGTGACAATCTATTGCTTACCGCAATGATTATGTTTGATTTTTACTTTGAGCACTCCGCTCAAAAAGTATGGTGCGGGAGGGGGGACTTGAACCCCCACACCCGAAGGCGCCAGAACCTAAATCTGGTGCGTCTGCCAATTCCGCCACTCCCGCACAGGTTTCTTATTCTGTCAGGTTTTGGGGCTGAGGTGAAATTGGCCCGGAATGTGGTCAAGTTGGCACAAGATTTCAGTATTTTTCGCCGATGACCCCATACGCTTTCGAACATGACACAAAGTTGGCTTGAACTTGAAGGCAAAGTAGCAGCAGTAACTGGAGCAGGAAGTGGCATCGGGCGCGCTGTCGCAGAGCAATTGGCGCAGCAAGGTGTCCGTGTTGTCATGCTCGATCGTTCCGAGGAATCGTTAGTCGAAGCAGCGAATTCCGTTCGTGCATTCGGACCCGACCCGCTTGTACTTACCTGTGATGTGTCAGACGAATCAAGTGTTGTTGCAGCTGCGAGTGCTGCTGGTGCTGTGGACATTCTGGTGAACTGCGCTGGCATTTCTCGTCCAGGTGGCATTGCAGACGTATCGAGCGCGGATTGGAACACTGTTCTTGACGTGAACATGAATGGTTACTTTTTAACTTCACAAGCTTTTGGCAAGAGCATGCTCGAACGTGGTCATGGTTCCATCGTCCATGTGGCATCGATCTCGGGTCGTAATGCCCAAGGCAACAGTGGCTCGTACAGCGTGGGCAAAGCAGGTGTGCTGATGTTGTCACAGCAACTTGCGCTTGAATGGGGATCACGTGGGGTGCGCAGCAATACTGTGAGCCCAGGGTTAGTTCGTACCCCATTAACCGAGGCGTATTACAACGTTGGTGATGTCGCAGAACGTCGTGATAAAGCGATACCTATTGGTCGCGTTGCTCGTCCCGATGACATTGCCCAGGTCGTCCTATTTCTGGCGAGTGACCGCTCGGGATATGTGACCGGCGCTGACATTGTGACCGATGGTGGATTCGCCACAACATTGATGAGTTCAGTGCCTCGGCCCGGCTACGACGGCAAGTAGTCAGTCGTTCGGCGATTGCTCGCATACAAGTAGCCTGCAGAAGTAATACCCAAGATTCCAGCGATCGTGAATGGCAAACTGCCATGCCCGCTGCCAAATGACCACACCGCGCCAGCCCACAATCCAGCAATCAAGATGGAGCCGCCTGCGAGTGACTGGAACACACCTTGAGCTTGGCCATGAACTTCGCGCGGTGTGCTCAAAGCTATGAGGGACTTGCCGATTCCATCGGTGAGCGCAGGAAAAAGACCATACATAGCCACAATGACGAATAGCCATACGCTTGGCGATCTGAACTGGCCGATTGCGAAATAGGTAATACCAAAAGCCAGCATTCCAATTGCATAAACCGACCTAGGGCGAAGTCTGCTGGCTATGACACCTGCTGGGTAAGCACTCAGGGTATAAACAACATTGAATGCGATATAGGCAAGCACAACATTCGTTTGTGAAACTCCGAGTTGTGACAGGCGAAGCAGTAGAAGAGTGTCAGGAATATTTATCGCTGAGATCGCAATGAGTGGAAGAGCAGCTTTCCAAAAACTTAAGGGCAGTTTGACTTTAACGTGTTGCGCCCGACCAGATGAAACTTTGCGAGATTCTTTGACGAATAGCGTGAGGAGCATCGACAGGATTGCAGGCACAACTGCCCACCACATCACAGCGCGAACATCATTGTTAAGTAGTGAAAGTCCAATGAGGGCAAAGATCGGTCCAATGACCGCGCCAAGGGTGTCTGCACTGCGATGAAAGCCAAGCGCCTTAGTGAAGTGCTCGCTATCGACAGATGTTGTGATCATTGCGTCGCGTGGAGCGCTACGAACTCCTTTGCCAACTCGATCCACGGCTCTGCCAAAGAGCACCATTGGCCAGGCAGCAGCGGATGCAACGAATACTTTGCCAACCGCTGCAAATCCATAACCAGTAGTAATGAGGGTCTTGCGTCCGATTCGATCGGATGCGCGGCCTGCATAAAATTTTGATAATCCTGCAACTAACTCCGCGAAGCCTTCAACTGCGCCCAGAACTATCGCAGGTGCAGCCAGCACTCCTGTGAGGAAAAGTGGCATCAGCGGGTACATCAACTCGCTTGCTGCGTCTTGGGTAAGCGAAACCAGGCTCAGCACAACGAGGTTGCGAGTCAGCCATGGTCGCGGCTTCGTGGCCATTTAGATGCCAAGATCCTTGCGAAGTTTTGCAACATGGCCAGTTGCTTTCACGCCATACATTGCATGAGTCACTTTGCCTTTGCCATCGAGAATCAACGTTGAACGAATCACGCCAGTGACGATTTTTCCGTACAAATTCTTCTCGCCCCATGCGCCTACTTTTTCCATGTAAGCGTGACCTTCGTCGGAAAGTAGGAGGAAGTTGAGATCTTCGGCATCAACGAATTGAGCAAGTTTCTCTGCTGTATCGGGTGAGATTCCGATGACTGTGTAGCCGGCACTCTTCAATGAATTGAGATTGTCTCGAAAATCGCATGCTTGTTTAGTGCAGCCGGGAGTCATAGCCGCGGGGTAGAAGTACAAAATGACGTGGGAGCCAGCAAATTCGGAAAGTTTGTGTGACTTTCCTTTCGCGTCTTTCAACGTGAACGCAGGAACTTTGGAGCCAACTTCAAGACGGGTCATGACCCTTAGCCTACGAGTTAGTCGATAACGAACGGTTCGCGGATTGGCCCTGGTTCTAGGCCAGCTGCCGCGTGGTCAACTTGCTCGCCACGTGCCAACTGTGCTGCATGAGCGCGGTCATGCCACCGCTGTTCAATGTGACCAAATTTCCAAACAGAAATCGCCACTATCCAAACAATCGCAAAGCCCGCAACGATGATGTAGCCGGCGTTGTTGAGGTTGAAACTGTTTGCGTAATCCCAGAATCCGCCTGTCAAGCCAAGTTGGGCAGAAAAGACTTGAGCAAGTTCCATACCGCCGATGAACATGGCAGTTGCTACTGACAAGCCGGTGATGATGATGTTGTAGTACACCTTTCGAACAGGCTGTGAAAATGCCCATCCGTATGCGAAGTTCATGAACGATCCATCGATCGTGTCCAGCAAGCTCATTCCGCCTGCGAACAATGCGGGCAGTGCGATGATGGCCCACCAAGGAAGTCCGGCAACAACAGAAGACCCTGCAAGTACCAATAAGCCAATTTCAGTTGCCGTATCGAACCCGAGGCCGAACAAGATGCCAAGTGGGTACATCTTCCAGCTCTTATCGATTCGACGAGCTAGTGGTCCGAAGAAACGCATAAAGAAACCACGAGAATCGAGATGCTTCTCTAGTTCCGCCTCGTCGTACATGCCGCGGCGCATTGCTACGAAAATCTTTACAACTGACCACATGACAACAAGGTTGAGAATTGCGATCAACATCAAGAAGAGACCACTGATGGTCGTACCAACGAGCCCTGTGTAGTGGTGTAGCGCGGAATTATCGTCTTTGAGTTGAACACCGAGCGATTTCATACCGAAGTTCAAAATGATTGCCAATGTGGCTACAACGGACGAGTGACCCAAACTGAAGAAGAATCCAACTGCAAGTGGTCGCTGACCTTCGCTCATCAACTTTCGAGTTGTGTTATCGATCGCCGAGATGTGGTCGGCGTCGAATGCGTGGCGCATGCCCAAGGTGTACGCCAGGGCAGCGGTACCCCAACCGAACATAGATCCGTCACTGAGTTCGTAGTGGCCCTTAGTAGCAGCCCAGATAAGTCCGATACCGATGACGTGAAGTCCAATAATGACCGAGAACATAAGTCCCATACGGCGCCACTCATCGCGGGTCAGACGTTCACGTAACGCGATCTTTAACTCTGCGCTGTTGGGTTTTGCCAGGGTGTTCATAGGTCTCCTTATTGCAAATTACTTGCAATAAATACCTTACGGCAATAAGGGCAGGTCCGCATTCTCTGGATATTTCGGGCTTTTCCGCCCCTCAAAAGCGAAGGTAGGCTTGGAGTATGACTTCTCCAAAAAGCGCCGATCAGATCGCAGCTGAAATCTCTCAGA
>CANFIL010000072.1 GCA_947447095.1 Actinomycetota bacterium
ATCGGAGTTGTCATCAATTGTCATGATGCATCCTCGCCACTTTCACCAGTGTCTTGTGAATTCTCAGCCACTGGTGTTGTCTCGTCATCGCTAATGGTTTCATCCGAGGCCACTTCATCCTCAAGATTAAGTTCGTCAAGTTCAGCCATAGCTGCAGCCGAAGAGCGAGCGACAGCAACTACTTGCTCGTCTTCGCCAACCTTCATGAAGCCCACACCCATCGTGTCGCGACCTGCTGCACGAATTTCGTCAACGCGAGTTCGAATGACAACGCCGTTACTTGCAATAGCGAAAATTTCATCCTCGTCAGCGCACACTAACGCGCCGGCCAGGCCACCGCGTTTTTCAACCAAACGCATCGCGCGAACACCCTGAGTGCCGCGACCCTTTGCATTCCATTCGGTAAGAGCAGTGCGCTTAGCCCAGCCACCATCTGTGACAGTGACAAGGAACTGATCTGGATGTGCAACTTCAAGAGACAACAAATAATCTTCGTCATTCTTAAATCGCATACCGATTACACCTGTTGCTGAACGACCCATTGGGCGAAGAGTGTCATCACTTGCATGGAATCGAACCGAGTAACCCTGCTTTGAAACGAGTAACAAATCATCCGAGTCACTTACCAACTGAGCCGATACAAGCGCATCGTCGTCGCGCAAATTAATTGCGATCAAGCCTGTTGATCGAGGCGAATCGTATTCAGACAAACGAGTCTTCTTAACGGTTCCACCCTTGGTAGCAAGAACTAAGTATGGCGATTGTTCGTAATCACGAAGATCAAGAACCTGAGTTACCAATTCATCCGGCGCAAGCTGAAGCAAGTTAGCAACATGCTGACCGCGAGCATCGCGTCCTGCATCAGGCAATTCATATCCCTTAACGCGGAATACACGACCCTTGTTTGTAAAGAACAAGATCCAATGATGTGTCGTTGTGACAAAGAAATGCTCGACGATGTCGTCCTGCTTCAATGCCGCACCCTTGACCCCGCGACCGCCGCGCTTCTGCGCGCGGTACAACGCAGCCTTTGTGCGTTTTGCATAACCATCTTGGGTAAGCGTTACAACAATTGGCTCTTCAGCGATCAGATCTTCATGACCCACTTCGTTTTCATCAGCAATGATTGTGGAACGACGATCATCACCAAACTTGGCGACGCTTTCGGCAAGTTCATCGCTGACGATCTGACGCTGACGTGCTGGGCTACCCAAAATATCTTCGTAGTCCGCAATTTCAGCCATGAGCTTGTCATGCTGGGCTTGCAGCTCATTACGTTCCAGGGCAGCCAACTTACGGAGCTGCATATCAAGAATCGCTTGCGCTTGAATTTCATCAATCTCAAGAAGTTCCATCAAGCCGCTTTGAGCAACTGATGCTGACGCTGATGCGCGGATCAATGCAATAACTTCGTCAATGCGATCGATGGCCTTGAGCAAACCGATCAAAATGTGAACGCGCTCTTGCGCGATGCGTAGACGGTATGCAGTACGACGCTGAATAACTTCGATCTGGTGTGTAATCCAGTTCGAGACGAACGCATCGATTGGCAATGTGCGCGGCACACCATCAACAAGCGCCAACATGTTCGCGCCGAAGTTGTCTTGAAGTTGCGTCTGCTTGTAAAGGTTGTTCAACACAACCTTGGCAACAGCATCACGCTTGAGAACAACGACAATGCGCATACCAGTGCGTGAGCTTGACTCATCAATGATGTCTGCGATGCCGTTGATCTTGCCTTGGTCATGAAGTTCAACAACACGAGCAATCAAGTTGTCCGGATTGACCTGGTAAGGCAATTCGGTAATCACGATGATTGTGCGACCGCGCTTGTCTTCGGTGATTTCAGTAACAGCCCGCATCGTGATCGATCCACGGCCAGTGCGATACGCATCTTGAATTCCACGACGACCAACAATTTGTGCGCCTGTTGGGAAGTCAGGTCCCGTGATGCGCTCGAGCAGTGCCTCAAGAAGTTCTTCGCGCGATGCTTCAGGGTTTTCCAATGACCATTGCACGCCTGCCGCAACTTCACGCAAGTTATGTGGCGGAATGTTTGTTGCCATACCGACTGCGATGCCGGAAGAACCATTAATCAACAAGTTTGGAATACGTGCCGGCAGAACTGTTGGTTCAAGATTCTTGCCGTCGTAGTTTGGTGTGAAGTCGACCGTGTCTTGATCGATGTCGCGCACCATCTCCATGGCGATTTGTGCCATGCGAGCTTCGGTGTATCGAGCGGCAGCTGGCGCATCATTACCTGGGGAACCAAAGTTGCCTTGACCTTGCGCAAGTGGGTACCGCAATGACCATGGTTGCGTTAGTCGCACCAAGGTGTCGTAAATCGCGCTATCGCCGTGTGGGTGATATTGACCCATGACGTCGCCGACAATACGTGCCGACTTATTGAAAGCACGATCGGGGCGATATCCGCCATCGAACATTGCGTATAAAACGCGACGATGAACTGGCTTAAGCCCATCACGAACGTCCGGTAATGCGCGCGAGACGATAACGCTCATTGCATAGTCCATGTAGGACTTCTGCATTTCGACGTTGAGGTCGACTACTTGAATTGAATCTTGTTGTTCCGGTGTCTGTGTCATTAGATGTCCAAGAAACGTACGTCATGCGCATTGCGCTGGATAAATGTTCGGCGGCTTTCCACGTCTTCACCCATCAAGGTTGAAAACAGTGCGTCTGCCTGAGCTGCATCGTCCACTGAAACTTGCAGAAGAACGCGATGGCTCGGATCCATTGTGGTTTCCCACAATTCTTCGGCGTTCATTTCGCCAAGACCCTTGTATCGCTGAACATCTTCTTGTTTGAGTTTCTTTCCGGATGCCAAACCTGCTTCAACAATTTCGTCACGTTGACGATCGCTGTATGCATAGCCAGGTGCTTCACGCTGCCACTTAATTTTGTACAGCGGTGGCTGCGCCAAGTAAACGTATCCGCCATCCACTAGTGGACGCATGTAACGGAACAAGAACGTGAGTAGCAATGTTCGAATGTGTTGACCGTCAACGTCAGCATCCGCCATCAAAACAATTTTGTGATAGCGCAGTTTGTTGATGTCGAATTCATCTTGAATGCCGGTACCAAACGCAGAGATCAAACCTTGGACTTCACTATTCGCAAGCACCTTGTCCAAACGAGTCTTTTCAACGTTCAGAATCTTTCCGCGAATCGGCATGATCGCTTGGGTATGCGGATCGCGACCTTGACCTGCAGAGCCACCGGCCGAGTCACCTTCCACGATAAATACTTCACACTCAGAAGGTTCGTTGCTTGAGCAATCCTTCAACTTTCCAGGCAAGCCACTTCCGCCAAGCAAGCCCTTGCGGTTACGTGCAAGATCACGAGCCTTACGCGCAGCTAGTCGCGCGGTTGCTGCCTGCAACGACTTGCGGGCAATTTCTTTACCTTCAGCTGGATTCTTTTCGAACCATTCACCAAGTTGTTCGTTAACAACGCGTTGCGCAAATGTCTTTGCCGCCGTGTTACCAAGTTTGGTTTTGGTCTGACCTTCGAACTGGGGCTCGCGCAACTTAATCGAAATGATGGCGGTCAAACCTTCACGAATATCTTCACCGGAAAGATTAGTGTCCTTTTCCTTAAGAACATTCCAGTCGCGCGCAAACTTGTTGATCAAGGAAGTAAGTGCGGTTCGGAAACCTTCTTCGTGTGTTCCACCTTCAATGGTGTTGATTGTGTTCGCGAAGGAATATACCGACTCGGAATATCCGTTATTCCATTGCATAGCAACCTCAAGGCTGAGACCTTGCTCGTCATCCTCTGCCGCAAACTCAATCACTGCACCATGTGCTGGTGTTTTGGTTGCATTGAGGTGCTTGACGAAATCTGCAATGCCTCCGTCGTAACGGTAAGTGATGCTGCGAGTAGCTTCGGCGACCTCTTCAGTGTCGTCATCGCTTGGAATTGGCTTGGCTAGTTCACGTTCATCAGCCAACGAAATTGTCAGCCCGCGATTCAGGAATGCCATTTCTTGGAATCGGCGTGACAACGTTTCAAAGTCATACGTCGTGGTTTCGAAAATTTCGCCATCGGCCCAGAACGTGACGGACGTACCTGTCACATCGGTCTTTTCGCCCTTTTTCAGTTCTGCAGTTGGAACACCGTGCTTGTAATCCTGAGTCCACACAAAGCCGTCGGTATTGACCACAACTTCAACGCGAGTTGATAGCGCGTTTACGACTGAAACACCTACACCGTGTAGGCCACCGGAAACGGCATATCCGCCGCCGCCAAACTTGCCGCCAGCGTGCAAAACCGTCAAAACGACCTCAACGGCTGGTTTTCCTTCGGAAGGAACGATTCCAACAGGGATTCCGCGGCCGTTATCTTGTACTCGCACTCCCCCATCAGCCAGGATCGTGACAGAAATGTGGTCGCAATGGCCCGCTAGGGCTTCGTCGACGGAATTATCTACAACTTCATAAACCAAGTGGTGTAAACCGCGTTCACCGGTGGAACCGATGTACATACCAGGGCGCTTTCGAACTGCGTCGAGGCCCTCCAAAACTTGGATTGCACTGGCGTCATAAGACACAGGTATCTAGCCTTTCAACTTACATAATCTGAGGGCTCAAAAATCCGCTTAAATTGGGGTTTTTCGGCACGTTCCGACATCTCTTATCTTATCGGAAATATGGCCATTTCCTAGCCTCTAGACGCACTATCCGTAGGTGTCTCGTGGGCCTCTACCGGGAACGCTGCGAAGGCCATGTTTCCACGATGGAGCTACGGGACCATTCACGATAATTTCCGCAATTCGCCCTTCCCCGAGTTCCTCGTCGAGTCGCTTTTGGATGGTGGGGATCATCAATCGAATTTGAGTTGCCCACGCAGTTGAATCCGCACGAACGACAAGTAATCCAGATTGCCCGCTGGGATCAAATTCAAAGGTCTCAATCACAACATGATCGGCGACTTCGGATCCAACGACCGTGGGCCACTGTGCGTAAATACGTCCTGTGGCAACTTGTAGGTCCCACCCTTTGTTAACAACCAGTCGATCGATGAGACCAGAAAGTGTTGCTGGGTCTCGCTCGTCAGGACCAGGGCCGCTTCGAACATCGTCCCCCGCCCAATTTTGTGTAGTTCGGGATCGCGAAAATGTTGATTTACGCGCTCGTGCGCGTGACAGCAGCGAATTGAGAAATTCCGTCTGAGCTTTGTTCAACATGGCAACTCTTAGTCTGCCAGCACTAGCGTCTGATCAAGCAAGAAAGTTGGAACGTCTTCTGCAACGGCAGCAGTGACAAGTGTCTGTTCAACGCCTTGAAGACTCGCAATGAGTCGTTCGCGTCGGCGAACATCAAGTTCAGCAAACACATCGTCCAAAATTAAAATCGGGTCATCGTGGTGTGACCGCAATACATCGAACGATGCCAAGCGCAAGGCCAAAGCAATTGACCACGATTGGCCATGTGATGCAAAATTTTTCGCCGGTAGACCTGCGAGCTCGATGTCGATGTCATCGCGGTGTGGTCCAACAAGTGTCAATCCCCGATCGATTTCATCTTGCTGACGATGGGCAAGTGCGTCACGAAGTTGAGTTTCTAGATCTTCCTCAACGTGTGTTAACCACTTTGAGGAATATGTTGCGCGTAATTCTTCTGTGTTTCCGCTAATTGCATCACCATGCGATTCAATGAATGGTCGAAGAGATGACAATGCTTCTAATCGTGCTGTCGTCAAACTTACGGCGTGCGAAACAAATTGGTCATTCCACACATCGAGTGTTTGTTTGGCGCTATCGGAGAGTGCTCGCCGGCCAGCTGATTTCAGTAACGCGTTGCGTTGTTTTAAAACTTTGTCGAAGTCTGATCGCACGGCCGCAACTCGGGGCGACATTTGTGTTGCAAATTCGTCAAGATACTTTCTTCTATCCCCTGGGTCACCTTTGACTAGTGCAAGATCTTCTGGAGCAAACACAACAGTGTGCACTAAACCAAGAATGTCGCGCGGCCTGGAAAGTGGTCCGCCGTTCAGTATTACTCGGTTTTGTTTACCGTCATTTATTTCAATCTCGACTTGGGCTGCTCGGTCATCTTTGTGAACGTTGGCCAAAATTTTCGCTTGCGTTGTACCGTGCCGAAGCAATGGGAAGTCACTGCTTACGCGGTGGCTGCCGAGGGTGGCTAAAAAATTGATTGCCTCAACGATGTTTGTTTTTCCACGACCGTTTCGACCAATAATCGTTGTGGCACCGGCCTCAAAAGTTAATGCGAGGTTCGCGTGATTACGGAAGTCACCTAACTCCAGCGAACTAATTCGCATCAGACAAGCACACTAATTACGGCTGGCGAATAGGCATGAGCAAGTACTTAAATGCATCAAGCTGTTCGGCATCAATTTCTTTTGCGCCGGTAATAATTGCTGGGCGATGTGG
>CANFIL010000073.1 GCA_947447095.1 Actinomycetota bacterium
ATTTTCCATGACAACACGAGCATGGTTCCGGCGACAGCAACCAGAGTAATCACATTTCCAACGACGCCGCCTAACGTCGAGGTAAATGCACGCTGCGCACCCATAACGTCACTGTTGAGTCGAGAAATGAGTGCACCAGTTTGGGCGCGAGTAAAAAATGCGATTGATTGGCGCTGAACATGATCGAAAACTTCAGTACGCAGATTAAAGATAAGTCCTTCTCCAATTTGCGAAGAAATCTTGCGGACGACTACGGCCAAAGCTGCATCAAAGAGCGCGATTCCGGCAATGATCAACGCCGTAATGGTCACCATGTGCGCATTCTTATCGGGGATCGCGACATCGACGATGCGTTTGAAAAGCAGCGGCTGGATGACAACCAGGAGTGAATCGAGCACAAGTAGTGCCAAGTATCCAAAAATAAGTGCTCTGAAACCTTTGGCGTAACTCAATACGCGTCGAACGGTGCCGCCGGCAAGTTCTTTGTCCTTCACAGACTTGTCAGAGGTAAAACTCTGATACGCGGCCCACGGATTTCCTGCATGCATACTCATGATGCATCCACTCTAAGTTATGCCAGCGAGATGAGATCCAGATAGTCGTCGTTCCATAGATCTTCGACTCCATCTGGAAGCAATAGGACGCGCTCTGGATTCAGAGCGGCAACCGCGCCTTCGTCGTGCGAAACCAGAACAACAGCACCTTCAAACGTGCTCAAGGCATCAAGAATTTCGGCGCGACTCGCAGGATCCAAGTTGTTTGTCGGTTCATCTAAAAGCAGAACGTTTGCTGCCGAAACCACCAGCATCGCAAGACTCAGGCGAGTCTTTTCTCCACCAGAAAGTACTCCTGCCGGCTTACTTACCGCATCTCCTGAGAACAGAAAAGATCCCAGCACGCTGCGCACTTGAGTGTCATTCAGTTCCGCAGATGCCGACATCATGTTTTCCAACACGGTTCGATCATCGTCGAGGGTTTCATGTTCCTGGGCGTAATAACCAATCTTCAAACCGTGGCCGGCAATAATTTCGCCGGTATCCGGTTGGTCAACGCCTCCGAGCATCCGAAGCAACGTAGTTTTACCTGCACCATTGAGGCCGAGCACGACAACCTTTGAACCCTTGTCGATGGCAAGATCAACGTCTGTGAAAATTTCAAGTGACCCATACGACCGACTCAAACCTGTAGCCATCAACGGCGTCTTGCCACACGGACTTGGAGTTGGGAAACGAAGTTTGGCTACCCGATCTGCCACTCGCTCGCCTTCGAGACCCTCCATAATGCGATCGGCACGCTTCAGCATTCCTTGCGCAGCTTTAGCCTTAGAGGCTTTAGCTCGCATGCGGTCTGCTTGTTGCTTGAGCACGACTGCTTGCTTTTCGGCATTGGCATATTCCCGCTTGCGGCGACGTTCATCGGTTTCGCGTGCGTTGAGGTATTCCTTCCAACCTACGTTGTAAAGGTCCAACGTCTGTCGGTTTGCATCAAGGTGGAAAACTCGATTGACCGTTGCTTCAAGCAGTTCAACATCGTGGCTAATCACGATCAAACCACCCTTGTGGTTTTGCAAGAAGCCGCGAAGCCAGGTAATTGAATCTGCGTCAAGGTGGTTTGTTGGTTCATCGAGCAACAACGTTTCGGCGTCACTAAATAAAATCCGTGCTAATTCAATTCGACGTCTTTGTCCGCCTGAGAGCGTTCCCAGTTCCTGATCCAAGATCTTGCGTGGAATTCCCACACTATTGGCTAATGTGGCCGCTTCACTTTCTGCCGCATATCCACCAGCCGATTGGAAATCTGCCTCGGCATTGGAATACTTGCGCATTCCTCGATCGCGCACGGCTTCATCTTCCGAGGCCATATCCTGTTCGGCTTGTCGCAATCGACGCATTGCTTCGTCAAGTCCGCGCGCAGACAAAATTCGATCCATGGCAATGACATCAAGGTCGCCAGTACGAGGATCTTGCGGCAAATAGCCCACAGTTCCGCCTGTGGCGATACTGCCGCCGGCAGGAAGATTTACTCCTGCAAGAACTTTAGTGAGAGTCGTTTTACCCGCACCGTTTCGCCCAACAAGGCCAACGCGGTCCCCTGCATCAATGCGAAAGGTCGCTCCAGCCAGAAGGAGATCCGCACCAGCGCGCAGCTCGAGATCAGTTGCTTGAATCACGAGATGGAACGCCGTCCTTGCCAGAAATTAGTGGAGCAAAAGATTAAATGTTGAAGCCGAGTGCGCGAAGCATTTCTCGACCGTCATCTGTGATCTTATCTGGGCCCCATGGCGGCATCCATACCCAGTTGAGTTTGAAATCGCTTACGTGGCCATCGAGTGCGGCGCGAGCCTGATCTTCAATGACGTCAGTGAGTGGGCAAGCAGCAGATGTGAGCGTCATATCGATTGTCGCGGCATTAGCCTCGTCCACGGTTACGCCATAGACCAATCCGAGATCCACAACGTTGATACCCAATTCAGGATCAACTACGTCGCGCAACAATTCGAAAACGTCGTCCTCTTTGATGGTTTCCATTACTCACCCTTTCCGGTTGCCTGGATGGCAGCGTCTTTCCATGCCATCCATGACAGCAATGCACACTTTACTCGTGCTGGATATTGTGCGACACCAATCAATGCGATGCCGTCGCCCAAAATGTCTTCATTTGGCTCTTCTGTGCGCTGCAGCATGGCAATGAGGTGATCGACTGCCTCTGTTCCTTGCTCTAGCGAAACATTATTAATTTGATCAAAAAGGATTGAAGCTGATGCTTGGCTGATGGAACAACCCTGATTGTCGTAGGAGACAGTCAGCGTGCCGTCTGCGTTTGGAGTGATTCGCAAAGTGATCTCGTCGCCGCACGTGGGGTTGACGTGATGAACTTCAGCTGCAAAATCATCCTTGAGGCCTTTGCCATGTGGATGTTTGTAGTGATCAAGGATGATCTCTTGATACATGTTTTCTAGATTCATTCACCCACCCCGAAGAATTTTTGGGCCGCTTTGATGCCATCGACTAGAGCCTGAACATCGCTTTCGTCGTTGTACACATAGAAAGTTGCTCTGGTGGTCGCAGGAACTGAATAACGTCGGCATACGGGCCATGCACAGTGATGACCAACACGCACTGCCACGCCATGCTCATCAAGGATCTGACCGACATCGTGCGGATGCAAACCATCCACAACAAAGGACACAGCAGAACCTCGATCTGTCGCCACTAACGGCCCGATTACGCGAACTCCAGGAAGCTTGGCTAGCTCATCAAGAGCAAGTTGCGTTAGTCGATGTTCATGCGCGGCGACGTTGTCCATGCCTAAGTCGTTGAGGTAATCGATGGCTGCAGCAAGACCCACGGCTTGTGCAGCCATAGGTACGCCAGCTTCGAAACGCTTTGGTGGAGCTGCGAATGTAGAAGACTCCATATGAACTGTTTCGATCATCGATCCACCGGTGATAAACGGTGGCATCGACGCAAGTAATTCAGCACGTCCCCAGAGGCACCCAATCCCTAACGGACCGAGCATCTTGTGGCCAGACCATGCAATGAAATCAACATCCAGCTCGGTGACGTCAACTGGCATGTGAGGGATACTTTGACATGCATCGAGAACGATCAGAGCACCCACAGCACGCGCCATAGCCGATACTGCAGGAATGTCGTTGATGGTTCCCAACAGATTTGACTGGTGAGTCAAAGCAACGACCTTGGTGCGTGCGGTGAATTCAATCGAATTCAAGTCCAAGCGACCATCGTCCGTCAGGCCAATCCACTTAAGTACCGCTCCTGTTTTATCGCACAACTCCTGCCACGGCACGAGATTCGCGTGATGCTCCATTTCGGTGACCACAATTTCGTCACCCTCAGCCAACACAAAGCGAGATGCGCCTTCAGGCAAGGCCTTGCCACGGGCTGACTTAATCGTCGCATTCAAGAAGGAATACGATACTAAGTTCAATGCTTCAGTTGCATTCTTCGTGAAGACGATATCGTCCGGTTGTGCGCCAATAAATTGAGCGATTGTTGCGCGCGCAGCCTCGAACAGATCAGTTGCTTCTTCGGCTAATTGATGCGCACCACGGTGCACAGCTGCATTGTGGCGCTCATAGAAGTTGCGCTCGGCGTCGAGCACCTGACGTGGCTTTTGCGAGGTAGCGCCACTATCGAGGTACACCAGACGTCGATCATTACGCACCGTACGATCAAAGATCGGAAAGTCGGCGCGAATTTTCGCAACATCTAATTGAGCCATGGGTTAAACCGCAACGAACTGTGCGTAACCGTTCTCTTCAATTTCAGCAGCCAATTCAGGTCCACCCTGGCGCACGATGCGACCTTCGAAGAACACGTGAACGAAGTCTGGCTTCACGTAGTTCAAGATGCGGGTGAAGTGAGTGATGACGAGCATGCCGGTTTCACCAGTTGCTCGAACTCGGTTGATTCCTTCTGACACGATACGAAGTGCGTCAACGTCAAGACCTGAGTCAGTCTCATCAAGAACTGCGATCTTTGGCTTAAGAAGTTCAAGCTGCAAAATTTCGGTGCGCTTACGCTCGCCACCAGAGAAGCCTTCATTAACTGAACGCTCTGCGAAAGTTGCATCGATTTGAAGGGCGCCCATGGCTTCCTTCATTTCTTTGATCCAGGTGCGAAGGTTTGGAGCTTCGCCGCGGATTGCAGTTGCTGAGGTACGAAGGAAGTTCGAAACCGAAACTCCTGGAACTTCAACTGGATACTGCATTGCCAAGAACAGACCGGCGCGAGCGCGCTCGTCCACTGACATTTCCAAAACATCCTGACCATCAAGCAGGACTGAGCCGCCGGTGATGTCGTACTTTGGGTGACCAGCAATTGCATAAGCAAGTGTTGACTTACCGGAACCGTTAGGTCCCATAAGTGCGTGAGTTTCGCCAGCCTTTACGGTCAGGTCTACCCCACGCAAGATGTCCTTGGGACCATCATCGGTAGCAACCTGTACTTGCAGGCCCTTGATTTCTAGTGTTGACATTCCTTAGCTCCTCGCTGCTAGGTGAATTTCGGGATCAGAATCATCACTCAATGTGACGACATAAGTTTCGAGCGGTTTTACTGCAGGCGGACCTGATGGTTCGCCTGTTCTTAGGCTGAATGCCGAGCCGTGTAGCCAACATTCGATTGAGCAATCAACAATGTCGCCTTCACTCAAAGAAACCTCAGCATGAGTGCATGTGTCGTTAACCGCAAAGATTTCATCTGCGATGCGAACGACGAGTACGTCTTCCCCATCGAAATCAATCTTTTGCGGTTTACCGTCAGCAAACTGCGAGAGGCGTCCAATTGCAAGGCTCATTACTTATGCTTCCAAGCGTTCTTCGATGCGCGCGCGTACGCGGTCATCAATTTCATGCACGTTGATTTGGTTAAGCACATCTTCGAAGAATCCGCGCAACACAAGATTGCGTGCCTCTTCAGCAGAAATACCACGCGACATCAAGTAAAACAATTGCTCGTCATCAAAACGACCAGTTGTGCTTGCGTGTCCGGCACCCACGATTTCGCCGGTCTCAATTTCAAGGTTTGGCACTGAATCAGCACGTCCGCCTTGGCTAAGAACCAAGTTGCGATTGATTTCATAGGTTTCGGTGCCAATTGCATTGGCGCGAATCAAAACGTCGCCAACCCAAACGGTGTGAGCATCGGCGCCATTAAGCGCACCCTTGTACACAACATTACTTCGGCAATGATCGACGCTGTGATCCACAAAGAGGCGATGCTCCGCGTGCTGGTTTGCTCCAGCAAAGTAGAGGCCGATGAGTTCTGCATCTCCACCTGGCGCTGTGTAGTTAACGCTTGGAATGATGCGCACTACGTCGCCACCAAGAGTTACAACTACGTGCTTGATCCGAGCGTCGCGACCAAGGTTAAGGCGGTGATGACTGAGTTGTACGGAACCAGCCGCCCAATCCTGAATCGAAACAACGGTGAGTGCAGCACCATCTGCAACTGTGATATCCACATTCGCAGCTAGTGTTGCAGACCCTGTGTGATCAAGAATCACAGTCGCGCGCGAATGCTGACCAGCCACGATGTCGAGCTGGCCGTATTCGGTTGCACCAGTTCCAGTAAAATTCACCGTGATCGTTTCCGACACTTCAGCATTTGCTGGAATCGTCAGAGTCGAAAC
>CANFIL010000074.1 GCA_947447095.1 Actinomycetota bacterium
GGGCTTTTTGTTGTGCTGTTGAGGTGGGCTTTCGGTCGAGGTAAGTCGCTTATCGCAGCGCCGGCAACGCCAGGCGATCCTGATCAATACGGACTACTTGTCCCCGTTGCTTCACCAGCAAACTACATCGAAGGTGAAGTCATGCGCAGAACCCTTGAAGATGCAGGAGTTCGATCCAATCTTGCACACACAAACATCGGCCCTCGAGTGATGGTCTGGCCAGTGGACGAGAAGCGCGCGCGAGAAGTGCTTAAACGAGGTCCGCGATAACGTCGCGAGTGATGTCGGCGCCCAGACGTCGCAATTGCTCTTCGAATTTTACGTAGCCACGATCAATGTGTTCAATGCCGTGAACGGTGGTCTCACCATCGGCAACTAATGCAGCAAGAACGAGTCCAGCGCCAGCACGAATATCCGTTGACTCAACTGGTGCGCTCGATAGTTTCGTACGACCGCGAACCAGCGCATGATGACCATCTGTGCGAACTTCAGCGCCAAGCCGACTCAGCTCTTGAACGAATCGGAAACGGGCCTCAAATAGATTCTCGGTGACCAGTGCAGAGCCTTCAGCAATTGCATTCATAGCGATGAACTGAGGCTGTAAATCTGTCGGAAATCCTGGATACGGAAGCGTGACAATGTCTACCGCGGTTGGGCGTCGATCCATCGAAATCGAAATGCCGTCGGCAATTTCCGTAACTTGCGCTCCAGCAGCTGTGATCTTTTCCAGCACCAGACTCAAGTTGTTCACGCGAGCGTTATGAATTGCAATTTCACCCTGGGTAATTGCAGCAGCAACTGCCCATGTACCTGCAACGATGCGATCTGGAACTGTCGTGTGGTCTACCGGGTGGAGCACATCCACCCCAGTCACTGTCAGCATCGACGAGCCAATACCGTCGATGTGGGCACCCATCTCGACAAGCATGGTGCAGATATCAACGATTTCAGGTTCGCGAGCTGCGTTATCGATCACGGTCGTTCCGTTTGCCAAAACGCCAGCCATTAACAAAGTTTCGGTTGCTCCAACGCTCGGAAAATCTAGATAGACATGGGTACCTACGAGTCCACCTGCAGGAGCATGAACGACGAGGTATCCGTGCTCACTAGTGACACTGCAACCCATGCGCTCAAGTCCGGCAATGTGCATGTCCAGACCGCGTGAACCAATATTGTCGCCACCTGGCAGCGCCACATCCGCTTCTCCGGTGCGAGCAATCAGCGGCCCAAGTACTGCAATGGACGCACGCATTCGGCGCACGAGATCGTAGTCTGCGCGATGCGTAATTGATTCAGGCACAGTGATCGTGACAATTTCTGTGTTGGCGTCGTATTCGACTTCGCAGCCCAGTCGACGCAGAAGCTCAGACATGATCGTGACATCCACAATGTCAGGCACGCTACGGATGACAGTTTTGCCCGTGGCCAGCAAAGCCACGGCCATTAACTTCAAGCTGCTGTTTTTGGCTCCCGAGACATAGACGTCGCCAACAAGGCGCGCGCCACCGTTAACTCGAAAGATTTCCATAAGACATAAGGCTAACGCAGACCCTTCCGCGCGCGGGTCACCCTAATGCGCTCTAGTCTGGGTACATGGTCAATTTGACGCGGATTTACACGCGAACTGGTGATGACGGCACGACAAATCTTGGGGATATGAGCCGCACTGGCAAGAATGATCCTCGACTTAAGGCCTATGCCGATGTCGATGAAGCAAACTCGTCAATCGGTTTGGCGATTGCGCAAGGCGCTTTGCGCGATGACCTTAACGAACTGCTCACTGGCATCCAGAATGACCTTTTCGATCTCGGCGCTGATTTGTGTACTCCAATCATCGATAACCCTTCTCACGAGCCACTGCGCGTAACCGAAGATTATGTGACTCGTCTAGAAGCTGCTTGCGATAAATACAACGATGAACTCGAAGCGCTTCGTTCATTCATCTTGCCCGGAGGCACACCTGGCGCAGCCCACTTACACGTTGCCCGCACAGTCGCACGTCGTGCCGAACGAAGCACATGGGCAGCGATCGACATGTATCACGGTGGCATGAATATGCTCACCGCCACTTACCTCAATCGTCTCAGCGACTTGCTATTCATTTTGGCTCGAGTAGCCAACAAGGATCGCGGCGACGTGCTGTGGGAACCCGGTCGCAACCGATAACCGTATAGACATAAGTAAGGACCTACCGAGATCGGCAGGTCCTTACTTATTGAGAGGAGAAAACTTCCCTTAAGAAGTTGGACTCGTTGATGCACTTGGAGCCACGTTCGGTGCTACTGGAGCTTCAGGACCGCCTTGCTGATTTGTGCCACTCCAGTTGTCGCCGTCAGGATCGATGCCCATTCCTGGCTGACCTGGCATTGGCTGACCTGGCATTGGCTGACCTGGCATTGGCTGACCAGGAAGCATCTGCTGTCCTGGCATGCCTTGACCTTGCGCTCCGGGTTGGCCTGGCATCTGCGGTCCGTGCTGACGATGTTTGCCACCGCCATTGCGATGATCGCCATTAGGATCCATGCCAAAGTTTCCACCATTAGGCCCACCTTGAACTGGACCGTTTAACCCGACTGGTGGCTGATGATGATTGCCTTCCCCGTTGGTATGGCCCAATGCGTAACCCGATAAACCTGTAATTGCTGACACGCCCACGACAACAAACCATGGCCATTGGCGCTTGCTCAATGGAGCTTCGGTCGTGGCTGGATCTACCGGCAGTGCTTCGCCGGAAGTCACGAGATTCGACGCTTCAGGGATCTCGGCTACAGGATCGTTCTGTTCAGACATGATGTCCGCCTTCTCGGTTTCTATTTCTCGCGGTCGTCCTTGTGGTCAACCTAAGACTGAAGTTACGCAATTAATGTGCGAAAAGATGCAGTCTCATGTTCAGGGAATGTTAAGAACGAAATGGTTCGGCGAGCTTGCTCAACGCACCACGAAGCCGCGAATGGAAGTCATCACCGTCGATGGTCCATGCGACCCAACTATTTCGGCCAATTCCACGACGATCACGAGGATCCATCACGGTCATGCCATCAGTCAATTCGCCCTGAGTTTCCACATCAATTGTGGTTTCCTCGAGCATCATGATTCCTGGCCAAATAGCTTCGGCCATAGCCAATGCATCGTGCTGGTGGGTCATACGTTCGCCATAGAACTGAGAGTAGAAATCCGTGTAGTACTTCATCATCTGTTGGAATACTTCACCAAACTTGCCATGTGATGCCATCCACTCAAATTCAGTTTCATAGGTCTTCACTGAATGCGTCACATCAAGACCCACCATGACGGTCTTCAAGCCGCTGGCAAATACAACCTTTGCTGCTTCAGGGTCGTGCCACACGTTGAACTCTGCAACAGGTGTGACGTTGCCCGTCTTTGCAGCGCCACCCATGATGATGAATCGCCCGACCATTGGGACAACCTCAGGAAAACGATCAACCATGTGAGCAATGTTTGTCAGCGGTCCAATAGCAACAAGTGTTACTGGTTCTGAGCTATTGCGAATCTTGTCAGCTAGGAATTCTGGGGCGTCAGTTGAAACGACTTGCGTCGTCGGCTCTGGCAAATCAACACTTGCAAATCCATCGAGACCATGAACTGGAGGGTTGCCCGTCTCTTGTTTTGCGCGGGCATATGGCTCGTCATGTCCACTGGCAACGGGAATGTCAGTACGACCAAGGAACTCGAGCAGACGTAGGGCATTTCGCGTCGTGTTTTCAAGGTTGGTATTACCACCAACTGTTGCGATGCCGATCACTTCTACCTCGGGGCTTCCCAGCGCCAACGCAATAGCAATGGCGTCGTCCAGACCCGGATCAGTATCGATGAGTAATGGAATTGGCATTAGTTGATCTCCAGTTCATAGCTAGCGAAAAATGGGGTATTTCCTGCGGTCGTGCAGAAGTTCCACGGTGACTCGGATTGTGGAACGTCAAGCCCGTACTCCCACGTGTCAGTTGCACCAGTCAACTTGGTCACAACCGCTTTCGTTGCCTTGGCCGCCTGGCAGTCTTTCGCTGGAAAGTTGTCTGGGTTTGCAGTTCCAATCGAAATATCTAACGTTGCATCAGGACCAATTGTGAGTGATGGTTGCGCATTTACTGGAGCTGCCACTTCAGCCAAAGTTACAGCATCACCATTGAATAACTTCACTTCTGGTGACCCTTGGATTTCACATGGAACTGAGGAAATATTCTTCACTTGAATAACTCGATATTCTGTACCAGCTGCACCTTGGCTTTGACCCCATGACAATTCAAGTGCACTTGCCACGTCTGCGCAGGATGCAATATTGCTAGGGCTAGCAGTTGGGCTAGCCACGTTCGATGACGAGACTGAAGGCGTAGTCGTTACGGAAGAAGAACCACATGCAGACACTCCTAGAATTATCGAGATGGCACAGAGAAATCTAAATGGATTGTGCGATGAATTCATCAACCTGCTCCTTAGTTGGCATTCCTGATTGAGCCCCATGGGCCAAAGTGGAGAGTGAAGCCGCATAAACGGCTCGCTCGAGTGACTCCTGCAAACTTAATCCCGATGTGATTCCGACTGCGAATGCGCCAACAAACGTGTCACCAGCACCCACTGTGTCTACTGCTGCGACCTTCGGCGGTGTAGCACGTGCTGCCACTTCCCCATCCTGATAGGCGATAACCTCGCCGCCACCCGCAGTCACAACCACGACACCAAGAGTTGGCTTGCCATAGCTGTCAAACTCGTACTCATTGACGATCAGTACATCGATTCGCTTCAGAAGTTCGTCAGGCATTTCGCGAACTGGCGCCGCATTAACAATCAGCGTTCCGTTGCATGCCGCAGCAGCCTCAAGCATCGCTGATACAGGGATCTCGTTTTGCATCACCACCGCGTCTGCTTCACCAACTGCACCAGTATCGACAACAACTGCATCATTGGCGCCTTTAGCGATCACGATTTGATTCTCGCCAGATTCCTCAACCATGACCAAGGCAATACTCGTAGGCCTATCAACGCGCGCAACTGATTGCAGATCCACGCCTGCAGCCTCGAGATTGAACAGCGCCATTCGACCTGGTTCGTCATTCCCAACTGCGGCGTGCATCGAGACTCGTCCACCCATACGAGCAGCAGCTACCGCCTGATTCGCACCTTTACCGCCAGGAAACCATTCCGGCTCACCACCCGCAACTGTCTCGCCACGCCCTGGCAGAGCAGGCATGCGAATAAACATGTCGGCGTTAATACTTCCGACCACAGCGATGTGGGTACTCATAGTTCAACCCTAACGGGCGTTAGGAAAGTGCTGCGTCAAAGGTTGTATCGTCGCTCAGTGTCAGCCCAGGGGTATCTAATGTATAAACGCCAGATACTGGAGGGTCGGACGTAAAGAGGTCGGACGTTCCGCGAGTTTGCATCACGATGAATGCCGCACTACTCGACACGGAAACAACAATGCTTCCCGTTGGAGACACAAATGCCTCACAAATGGTTGCGTTAAGACATGTCTTAACTGCAGAGCCATTCACCTTAATCACGATCTGTGACATGGTTTTCGGCCACGTCGGATCTAGAGGGGCACCAACTCGAACGGTCACTCGATTTCGAGTGTCGATGATTCCTGTATACGTCTTACCTTTATCGGAAGCAAGAATTGTACGAACACATATATTGACATATTGATTCTGATTGTTGGCATCGACAACGGGATCCTCGCAATCAAAGCCTTCTAGGTGAAGGCGACTTCGAGATGCGGTCCAAACTTTAACTGTTGCATCGAATCCCACTTGCAAATTCACTGTGCAATCCGTCGGATCGATGCAAACACGGTTGTAGGCCATTCCATTTTTCGACTCAAGAACAGCAACAGCAGAAGGCTTCGGGCCAGCACTGTAATCAATGTTGAGCTTCCCAAAACCTTCTAGCCCTACTGACCTGACATAGGAATTGTGATTACTTGGATCCTTAATATCACTCAAACAAAACCCAGAGGCATCGGTGAAATTTGAATCCTCAAACTCTGATCTATATAAGTCACCGGATGCTGTACAAGCCATACTGATGAATTTTGAATGATTCATAATTGAATAATCAACAATGA
>CANFIL010000075.1 GCA_947447095.1 Actinomycetota bacterium
CGTCGATGTGCACGTGCGTCGACTTCGCGCAAAGCTTGGACCAGAAAACGAATCGCTTATCGGCACAGTGCGAAACGTCGGATACCGTTATGTGTCATCGCCTATCTCTGAGGATCAGAACCACGAAGTTCTTGTCTAGACATGGCATTTTCTATCGCGGCACTCTCCCATCTTGATGAGCAAGACACTGCTCGAGTTAAAGAGCTGATTCAATCTGCAACGATCCAAGACGATCTTGCGCCACTATCAGAACATGTTTTGATTCATCTGCATCATGGTGGCGATGAGCATGACGAGCACATCGTCGCGCGCTCAGCAGATGGCATCGTTATCGGTTACTTGCATCTTGACCAAACCGATGAGGTCGCGGGACCGGTTGTCGAACTCGTTGTGCACCCGAGTCATCGACGTATCGGTGTCGGCACAGCGCTTGTCAACGCTGCAACAGAGCGCGCGCATGACGAGCGACTTCGGCTGTGGGCACACGGTGAATTGGCAATGGCGTATGCGCTCGCCGAAAATCTAGGATTCAAGAAAACACGAGAGTTATGGCAGATGCGCCGATCACTTTTTGCGGCCGTGCCGAAAGCGGCCGTGCCAGAAGGCATCACGATTCGCAGCTTCATCGTGGGTCAGGACGAAGAGGCCTGGCTCGAACTCAATGCGGCTGCGTTCTCAGAGCACCCGGAGCAAGGACAGCTCACCCGCAATGATCTTGATGTGCGCATGAGTGAGGCGTGGTTTGATCCTCGTGGATTCTTGCTTGCTTGCCGTGGCGACGAGCTCGTCGGATTTCACTGGACCAAGATTCATGGTGGCCGACGAAGCGGCGGGCATGACCATCCAGAAATTGGTGAAATTTATGTTCTTGGCGTGCTTCCTGGCGAGCGAGGATCAGGCCTTTCCAGAGCTCTTACCGTAAAAGGCCTCGAGCATTTACGTGAAGAAGGGCTCGGTGCAGCAATGCTTTATGTTGACGCGGACAACGAGGCCGCTAAACATCTCTACGAGTCAATCGGATTCATGCACTGGGACACCGACGTCATGTTTACAAAGAACTAGGAAACAATTCTTGTCGACAAATAAGTAAGGGCCACCTTTCGGTGGCCCTTACTTATTTAGTAATCAACTAGTTGATGGTAATTGCATGTACTTCGTTAGCAGTTGCAATTTTTGTGTTGCCAGTAACAGCGATCTTGACTAGACAAACGCCAAGCGCCTTACCAGTTACAACATAATTTGCACCAACCTTGGCAACCGTGCACTTCGGTGTGGTTGTTGATGTCACCACAACTGAGAGCGCCTGATTATTCTTGTTTGCAATGTTGAGCTTTGCGTTCTTCTTAAGCGTGGCCTTAGTCGCTGGATAATTCGGCTCGACCTTGTCATTGACCTTCACGGTTTTTGAAACTGCGGGGCTTGAAAAACTGCATTGGCCCGAGCAGCGTGAAAAGTCAATAATGGAGAAGTTTTTTCCTGTGTCGGTGCTCTTAACCGTGTAATTAACGCCGGTAAAGGGACTGAACTGTTGACCCATTTGCGCTGAAGGTGTCCATGTTCCTGCTGCGCTGAGTACTTCGCAGCCAGTACCCGTACCTGGGAAAACATTTCCGTTTGTAACTGTTCCGGCTGCACGTACTGCTGCACTTGGGCATCGCACCCAATTGAAAGTACGCGTTCCTGGAAGGTTGCTTTTCACAGCTGTCATCTTGGTTCCGACCTTGAGTACGGCTGTTGCAGCCCAGGTCACCTTCGGTGGAATGAAGCCGGCTGGCACAACAACTGGTGGTGGTCCACAAGTCGGAGGGCAGGTATTTCCGCCACCGCCACCGCCGGTCACTGTGTAGTTATTTGATTTCTCAGCACCAGCTGTCGAGAAAGTCTGATTAAGGATCTTTACCTTTGACATGACTTTTGCATACACAGCAACACCGGATGGAATAACAGGACCGTTAGGACCAATCGTTGCGAACATACATGCGCCAGATACGCCGTAACCTGATCCGGAAGAAACAAATGAGTTATCCGACGCTTTATACAGATTGCAAGCCCAATCGCCCGCAGGTGGAACGTATGTTGTGGGAGTGAAAGATACACTTCCCTGCATTACACCTGCACCGAGCGTTCCGGTTCCGGTAGGGGCTACGGGTACGCAACTCTTAAGAATACTGACGTTGTTTTGATCGACAACGTCAAAAGTTTCGTCGACAGCCAGACCATTCGTAGTAATGGAGGTGTCGTACATTCCATACATTCCGCCAGCAGTTGCATACGCGTATAGCGGGGTTCCGGCATTAAGCCATGTTTGTAATCGACCTGCACTGAAATCAAAGCTAGTGTTTGCGACATCATTCATTCCGCCGTTTGTCAGCGTTGAATCGGAAATGCGGAAAGAAGTAGTATCCGGCGTCGTGCCGTTCAATTTGATACTTGGAGTAGCGATTGTGCTCGCTGAAATTTTTGCCGGATCGATACATCCAGCAGCTTTTGAGGAAACACCAGAAATTGTGCCACTGGCCGGTAAGTTGAAGCTCTGCCCGACACCTTGCACATTTACTAATGGTCCAGCATTGTCACTGACAGCAGTTTCGTAGTACAGACCAGCTGTCGAAGCCGAATCAGCTACATAGGAAAGTGCTGATGCCGCAGATGGGCTTGAAGCCGTACCGTTGTCATAGATCTTTGGCGTTGAAGAGTACGTGCCCGCAGCTAAAGGATCGTCAGAGCCATAGCCAAGATTAATTGCTGCTGTCCAATCAATAGTCATCTTGGACGCCAGTGCTGGCACAGTAAAGGAATTCATGTCATTAAGCGGTTCACCACTGTGGCCATTGTTAATCTGACCGTCATCAATCGTTGCGTTATTTTCGTCATAAAATCTGAAATATGCATAGGTAATGACAGGGCTAGAGCCATTCTGCAAAGTGAAGCCTGTGTCCTGTGTTCCAACAGTGATGACGTGCGAGCGTAAATCTGTTACGTCATCGTCAGCAAAGTCCACTTGAAAATCAAGCCGACTATAAATTGAAGCAGGAATAACCACAGGTGTCGATGGTGTGGCTACGCGGACTTGGTAGTCAAATGATTTAACAATCGGCGCCGCAGTCGCATTTGATGGCGTAGCAACGGTAACCAAACCTGTCACAGCGATAGCTGTGGCACTTAATAGAGACAAACCGCGCTTTGCGGCGCGAGCAAACTTATTGGACAACTTCGTCACAACACTTTCCTTATGGGATACCCAAACAATGGTCAGACTTCAGTCAGACCTCTTCTAGTAAACCTCAGGAAATGCGATGCTTTCGACCATGAACGCGGGGGAAATCTTAAGAGGGAGTAAAACGATGGGATAACCCATCACAAAATTGTTGTGGCTTCCATAACAATTTTTTCACCCGCGGAAAATTGCTCACGATGTCCGTTTTGCAACAGCCAAACCGATTGCCTGCCACGAACTTCCCATTCGAAGGGGCCGCCGACTAAAGCCGTTTCCTCGTCAATGCCAACAACATGCACGCCATCAGGCACATTCAACATTCGCATAGCTAGATCAGGGATCCACCCAAACATTTTGTCGAAGTGCGGCAAAACTCGTATGTGAGGAAGCAGTCCAAGTCCGCGTGTTTCACGCGGTGAATGAATACGTAGTGCCGGGATATGGTCGGCGATGGCCATGGCTCCAGCAGAACAGCCAGCCAACGCTGCGCCAGCTTGCCATGCTTCGTGGATGGCTTGCCACACCAATGAATCGCGCAACGTGTCAGCGAGAAAATGTGGATTACCACCAGATAGATAAATGAGACCGGCGTTCTTGACCAGTTCGGCTTGATGTGGATCATTCGCATCATTGTTGTCGCGAACGACAACGGGAACCTGAGTCACACCAATGCGCTCTGCTTGTTTGGCTCCTAGATCAATCCAGCGACGCAAGGATTCGTCACCCTCGGGGGCCGCCGCGGTAGGAAGCTGAACATAAATGGGATTTCGTCCACTGATCAAATCAGCCTCTATGTCTTGCATGACAGGCAGGTACTCGCCGGAACCGACGAGAGCAATTGGGCCTGGTTGCTGTGACATATCTATATTGACATCGAGCTACGAGCTCTGAATGTCCCATTGCGAACCATCAGATGTGTCTTTGATGGTGACGTGAAGCGATGTGAGTTGATCACGGATGGCATCTGCTTCGTCCCATCGACCACCTGTACGAGCTGCATTTCGAGCCTGCAACAAGGCTTCGATGTATGGACCGACAACTGATTGCAGATCAACACGTGGCGACGCAGCAAGTTGTCCAAGTCGAGTGATCAGTGCATGGACCGTCGCACGCGTATCAATATCGCGATCCATCTCGTCGAGTTCAAGTAATGCATCAACGGCTGCCAAAACATTTCCGGTTTCCAATAACTCTTCAACTTCATCAGCGGCCACAAAGAGTGGTTCCGATGTTTCCGTAATAACACGCTCGACATCAGCCTGGCGTGCAATCTCGTCAATCGTGGTTTCGTCGCCACTCTTGACTTGCCACACGTGGTCACCCTTACGAACCGTCATGCTGCCGCGACCAAATACACGAACGACTTGCGTATCCAAATCAAAACTCACACCGGTATGTTCATCGACACCAAGGACAAAAACGTCGGGTGGGAGTTGTGCTTCAAGTAAGCGAAGACGACGTTCACCCATGTAACAAAAACGGGTGTCGTGTGTTCCACCTTCACTGTTGTCAAAATGCGGAATGACAACTGCATTCAGTCCCGTGTGACGACCGAGCACATTCAAGCCTTCATTCCAAAATGGCGCTTGACCCACTTTGTAAATTTCGTAAACCGGAATAGTAAATGCACCAGCAGTTAACGCAGCGGCCGAAGCCAACACAAGAACTCCGCGCTCAAGAACTTCGTCGAAGTGAGGTGCGATGCCAGTGTCGCGCCACACCTTGAGTGCATACGACGGCGAACCAGGACCTGCGAACACCCAGTTCGCGCTACGTACTTGTGCGACAGCTTGAGCAACTTCAGAAGCGGACAAATCGGATGTGCGAAGCGATACTGCAGTCGTACTCGTTCCCACTGAATTGGCGAAGTAATCTTCGAGGCGCGAGGTTAGTTCATCTGCGTTTTCTTGGAATCCAAAGGGTGTATCCAAGACAATCCGGCCGCCTTGAGGCACGTCAGCCAAAATCCGCTGATGCGGCGTCACCATCGTTGGGCTGGTTTCCCCGCTGCCCATAACCACTATTTGTCTAGTCACCTCTAGATCATTGCATTGAATTGCCCTTTATTCATCTCGGGAAAGCCAAGCGTTAGAAGTTGTTAACCTGACTGTGCAAGGCTTTTCACATGTCCGTGAATACTTCCTCTGAGAATCTCGGGGCGTCCCTGCCTAGCGATCGCTTTCTAGATCGCGAGTTGTCTTGGCTTGCGTTTAACCAGCGCGTTCTTGAACTAGCGCAAGACGAAAACCTTGAGTTGCTCGAACGCGTGAAATACCTATCGATTTTCGCAAGCAATCTCGATGAGTTTTTCATGGTTCGGGTAGCCGGACTCAAGCGACGAATCGCTACCGGAATTGCAGTGCGCGCAGCAAGTGGTCTTATGCCGCGCGAAGTACACGACAATGTGCTGGCGCAAAGTTACGAATTGATGAAGGCCCATTCAGCTTGCTTCAATCAGGCAGTTCTTCCAGCCCTCGTTGCTAACGGCATTGTCTTGTTGCGTTGGGAAGAACTCACCGTCGAAGAACGCACGGCAATGACAACTCTCTTCGAAGAGCAAGTGTTCCCTGTACTCACTCCTCTAGCGGTTGATCCTTCACACCCATTCCCTTACATCTCGGGACTCTCTCTCAATCTTGCGGTTGTTGTCCGTCACCCAGGTACTGACAATGAATTATTCGCGCGCGTCAAAGTTCCACCGTCGCTTCCACGATTTATCGAAGTATCCCCACAACGATTCGTTCCACTCGAAGACGTCATTGCTGGACACCTCGACATGCTCTTCCCAGGAATGGAAGTAGTTCAGAATCACAC
>CANFIL010000076.1 GCA_947447095.1 Actinomycetota bacterium
CACCATGCAAGAACGCCAGCGCATCTTTCACACAAGAAACTCCAACGACCTTGAGGTCTGGCACCAGTTGCGCCTCGGCAATTTGAGTGTGTGGCACCAACAAGACTTCACATCCACGTTTACGAGCGGCAATCGCAGCTACGAGCACTCCTTTAACAGGGCTGACGCGTCCATCGAGCGCTAACTCTCCAACTGCAACGACACGAGGATCTTCTGTAACGGCTCCTTGCGCAGCCAGAATGGCAAGTGCAATCGCAAGATCTAGTGATGCTCCCTTTTTGTGAACCGATGCCGGCGACAGCCCCACTGTGATGCGACGTTCCGAAGGCCACGGCAATTCAGAATTCTGAATCGCTGCGCGCACTCGATCCCGCGATTCTCCAACGGCTGTATCTCCCAACCCCACGATGTTCATGCCGGGCAGACCTTGTGCCAAATATGCCTCAATGTCGACAACGAGGCCCTCGACACCAGTCACTACAACTCCTCGACTGCGAGCCAGTGTCATTGCTCGACGCCTTTCACGTGAGTGATTTCCATGTCGCTACTTGTCGACAACACAATGCCCACAACATCAATCCGCATTCCCGAATGGCGAACTCGATGATTAGCCAGCCACGTCAACGCAGCGCTGCGAATGTTGTCGAGTTTCCGCGGAGTTACTGCCTCAATGGGATACCCGCGCGACGCCGACGTTCTGGTTTTGACTTCACAAAACACCAGACACAATCCGTCGCGTGCAACGATGTCGAGTTCGCATCGCGACCCACGCCAATTGCGATCAAGAATTGAGTATCCGAGTGCTTCAAGATATTCGACAGCGAGATCTTCACCCCGTTGTCCAACATCGCGGTTACTGAGTCGAGAGTTTGTTTGCGCATTCACCCGTCAAGAATGCGCAGGCATCACGATGCGATTGAGAAATTGGTATCTGCTGTGAACAGACAAGCGCTGTGGAAACTAAATGTCGAGGTCTGGCTTAACGAGTTCTTCGACGTTGACATCTTTAAAGGTCAATACGCGCGCGGTCTTGACGAATCGCGCTTGGCCATACAAATCCCAGACCCACGCATCCGTCAGGGTGACATCAAAATAGACGTCGCCAGCTTCATTGGTTTTGACCTGGGTATCCACGCCATTTGCCAAGTAAGTACGGCGCTCGGTGTGAACGATGTATGTGAAAAGGTGAACGAGGTCGCGGTATTCCTTGTAGAGCTCGATCTCAAGCTCAGACTCAAATCGTTCTAGATCATCCGCAGACATGCCTTAACTCTATTCCGCAGGTCCGCTGGGTAGGTTCCACGAGGTGCGATGAAATTGTGTCGCGCCAAGTCGAGCAATCGCATCCATGTGCACGGCCGCGCCATATCCAACGTTTGATTCCCAGCCAAACTCAGGATGCTCAGTTGCAATCTGGGCCATGTAGGCATCGCGTTCAACTTTTGCAAATACGCTGGCCGCAGCAACCACACCACAGTGGGCATCGCCCTTGATCTTCATCGTGACTGGAATGTCGATTGCGCTTTCCTGCATATCGAACAAATCGGACTTTGGTGCTTCAATCCAATTGTGCTTGCCATCAAGAATTACATGGTCTGGTTTGGTAGAAAGCTCTGCATATGCTCGCGTCCAAGCCAACCGAAGTGCGTTGACTATGCCGATTGCATCTATTTCGTCGGCAGTCGCGCTACCAATTGCGTAATCAAGAACCCAGTCTTTCGTTGGCTCGATCATCCGTGCGCGAGCTGCCTTGCTCATCAACTTGCTATCGCGCAAGCCCTTAGGCACATCGACAACCGTTGCATCGATCACCGCAATGCCAACGGTGACAGGACCGGCAATCGCTCCGCGGCCGACTTCATCCACTCCACCAAGAAAGCGAACGCCAGAATTAAAAAGCTCTCGCTCTAGGTCAAGTGTTGGAGTGATAGCCATGCGTGCGATCGAATTAGTTTTCGATGCCACCGATGCGACTGAGCGGCCACACCTTTACCGAGACGCGGCCAACGATGTCCTTCAGTGGAACCATGCCGTTGTGTAAGTCGAGATGGAAGCGCGAATCTTCGGAGTTACCTCGGTTATCGCCCATGACGAAGACATAACCCTCGGGCACGATGACTTTGAATTGAACTTGGTCAGTCCCATTGTCAGGCTTGATGTACGGTTCGTTGATTCCTTTTCCATTCACCATGATTCGCCCTTGCGCATCGCAGCACTCAATAGTGTCTCCGCCAGTTGCGATGACACGCTTGACTAAGTCATTTCCCGAATTCGATGGAACGATTCCCGTGTACTGCAAAATACGTCCGATTTTTGTGTCATAAGGATTTGGGAAACCTTCACCAAGCCACTGGCCAGGGTCATGGAAAACTACGACATTGCCTTTATGGATTCCAGTAATCTTCGTTGAAATCTTAGACACGATGATGCGGTCATTTTTCAGCAGCGTATTCTCCATTGACTCACTTGGAACATAAAACGCTTGCACTAAGAACGTACGCACCAAAATCGACAGAATGAGTGCAGTACCAACAACCGTGACAATCTCTCGTAAGAGACTCGGTTTCTTTGATCTCATGGCACCTTCTGAATTGGACGTGTCCTTACATTGTCTACGACAAATGTGCGAGCAGTAACACCCGCCACGCATTTTGCGCTGGATGCAAAAGTGGGACCCACCAGATGGTGAATCCCACTTTCGTAAGTGTGAACTTAGACGTTGTCGCGCTTTTCGCGGATCTTTGCCTTCTTGCCACGAAGTTCGCGCAAGTAGTAAAGCTTGGCACGACGTACATCGCCACGGCTTACTAGTTCGACCTTTTCAACGATTGGTGAGTGAACTGGGAACGTACGCTCAACACCGGTGCCAAAGCTGATCTTGCGAACAGTGAAAGTTTCGCGGATACCGCCACCGTGAATACGGATGACTACGCCTTGGAATACCTGAATACGTGAGCGGGTACCTTCGATAACTCGAACGTGAACCTTGACGTTATCGCCGGCACGAAAGTCTGGAATGTCGGTGCGCAATGATGCGGCATCAACTTCGTCTAGGAAATGCATGATTTCTCCAAGAGATCAGTGCCACAAGTCATTGGCCTCAATAAATGGGTCTTGCTCGATTGTTGATGTCACACATGTTGAGCGTCTCCCTTGTGGCAGAAACACCCGTGCAACGAGTCCTAAGTCTGGCATAAAGCCCGTAACCACGCCAAATTCGCCCGAAATACCCCATAGGCTAGGGCGAGATTGGAGGGCCATGGCTGCCGCACCCGTTAAGCACGGAAACACACGCATCACTGGGAAAGAGCAGTATTACACGCCCTTTTCAGTGGCCGACGAAATCATGGCAAACCTGGAAAGCCTTGTTGGAAGCCTCAAAAAGCGCACAATTATTGAGCCCGCAGGTGGCACGGGCAGCTTCCTCACTGCCGCGAGCAACCGTGGCGTCAAGAACTTCATCAGTTACGACATTGAGCCACATCACCCACTGGTTTCCAAAGGTGACTTCCTGAAGCAAAAGATCGCTGGCTCGGGACACATCACGGTGTCCAATCCCCCATTTGGTCGCAACAACGCACTGTCGATTCCTTTTTTCAATCACGCTGCCGACTCATCAGATGTGATCGCATTTATCGTGCCGCGATCATGGCGAAAGTGGTCGGTACAAAATCGACTCGACCGTCGATTTGAACTAATTCGTGACGACGACCTCGACATTAACTATGTCGATCGCAACGGCGAATTATTGAGCCGCAAGAATCTCTTGCGAACGTGTGTTCAGTATTGGAAGCGCGCTGAAGCGTTGCGACCTATCTATAAGGTGCGCGATATGGACGTCATCAGTCGCACAACGCCTGACAAAGCCGATGCCTCATTGACACTCTTTGGTTATGGATGCGGCACGTTACGCACTGAATTTGAACGAGTTCCAAATACAACGCAGATGTTCATCACGTTGAATCATCCGAAGGCCAAAAGAGCTTTTCGCAATGGAGATTTTTCCAAGTTTTATAACAACACCGCTTACACCGAGGCGCTCTCGCTACCGGAAATCAATTACGTACTGAACGAGGAAATCTTCGGCGATCCGATGTTGCAACTTATTGATTAGTTGCAATTACTCAGCAATGAGATCTGGGCGATTTTGGCGGGTGCGCTCCACGGCTTGCTCGTGACGCCAAGCAGCAACCTTCGCGTGGTCTCCAGAAGTAAGAATAGCTGGGACTTCAAGGTCACGCCACACAGGCGGCCGCGTATAAATCGGACCTTCGAGCAAGCTCTCCATCGAACCGATGGCGAACGAATCATCGACTGCACTTTCTTGGTTACCCAGAACGCCAGGGATCAATCGCGCAATCGCTTCCACCATGACGAGCACAGCAACTTCGCCACCGGCAAGAACGTAGTCGCCGATTGAAACCTCATCAACGCGAATGCGCGATGAGTAATGTGCAGCAACGCGAGAATCAATTCCCTCGTACCGTCCACATGCAAAGATGATGTTTTTTTGCGTGGCATAGTCAGCAGCCAGACTTTGGGTAAATGGTTTTCCCGAAGGTGTCGGAATAATCAAAACTGTTTCGTCCGTGACGAGGTCGTCGAGCATTTCGCCCCATGGCTCTGGCTTCATCACCATGCCAGGGCCTCCACCGTATGGCGAGTCATCAACGGTCTTGTGCTTGTCGTAAGTCTTATCTCGCAAATCATGCACGTTCACAGACATCAAGCCATCGTCAATAGCTTTGCCCATGAGGGAGAGCTTTAACGGTTCGAGATACTCAGGAAATACTGTGACGACATCAAACTTCAGCATCGTCATCCTCCCGAATCACAATCGCCTCGGCTTCATTGAGTAGTCCAGGTGGCGGAGTGATGGTCATGCGCTTATTCGCCACATCTACATCGGGCACAAATTCACTGACAAATGGAATTAAGGCTTCTTCGAGACCTTCACGCTTAACTGCGATCAAGTCTTGCGCAGGTAAATGAATAATTTCGCTGATCGTACCGATGACTTCCCCATCGCAGACAACGCTCATGCCAACCAGTTGATGGTCGTAATACTCATCGGGATCTTCAGGTAGTTCGTCTGGATCCACATCAAGCGTGAGTTCCAGTCCGCGCAAGCCTTCGGCGTCGGTGCGGTCATCTACGCCGACAAAATGAATGACCAGCCGGCCACTGTGCCACTTGGAAGTAGCGACGGTGACCTGCTGGCCATCAGATGTTTCTAGTACGGCTCCGTCAGCGAAGCGGTTGTCTGGTTCATCGGTGAACGGCTCTACGAAAAGATCCCCACGAACTCCGTGAGCTCGCCCGATTCGCCCGACAACGAGCTGCATTGACTAGCGCTCGTCGACGTCGAGAATGTCGATACGCACGTTGCCCTTGTCGGACACGGCGTTCAACACGGTACGAAGTGCAGTTGCGGTGCGACCGTTCTTGCCAATCACACGACCCATGTCTTCTGGGTTGACCTTCACTTCGAGCGTGACTCCACGACGATTGTTCTGCTTTACCTGAACGTCGTCTGGGTGATCAACAATCCCGCGTACGAGATGTTCTAGTGTCTCGTCGATCATCGACTATGCCTCTTCGGCTGGAGCTTCTTCAGCTGCAGCTTCTTCAGCAGGTGCTTCTGCATCGCCTGAAACTGCTTCCTTGATGCCTTCAACAGCTTCTGCTACTGCGTCTACTGCTTCAGTTGCAGCTTCGACAACAGCGTCAACGATGTGCTCTGCAGCTTCCTTGACTTCTTCAGCAATTTCCTTAACTTCCTCAACAACCTTTTCAACCTTTGGCTTGATGGTTGGGGTGCGAGGTTCGTCAGCAACTGCAAGTACGGTTGCGGCAAACTTTGCCTGCTTGGCTTCCTTAGGTTCAGCGACACGTAGTGTGCCTTCCTGACCTGGAAGTCCCTTGAACTTCTGCCAGTCACCAGTGATCTTAAGAAGAACAAGAACTGGTTCGGTTGGCTGTGCGCCAACGCCTAGCCAGTACTGAGCGCGCTC
>CANFIL010000077.1 GCA_947447095.1 Actinomycetota bacterium
GAAAATTCGTATCCCTGCTGGCACAAAGACCGGCGCTAAATTCCGGGCACGCGGAAAAGGCGTTCAAAAGTCTGATGGCCAGCATGGCGACCTGATTGTGACCGTCGACATCGCCGTGCCTGCCGAAATTTCGCAAGCCGCGCAAAAGGCGTTAGCCGAGTTCACTGAATTAACTGCTGATTTCAACCCGCGCGATGCAATCATGCGCAAGGCTGGTGTCCATGTGGACAAGGGTGAAAAGTAATGGCTAACAGTTATCACTTTGATGACGAGACCCCGCTGTATGTCATCTCGATTGCGGCTCAGCTTTCGGGCATGCACCCACAAACTCTTCGTCAGTATGACCGCATGGGTTTAGTCTCTCCGGATCGCACTGGTGGGCACAATCGCTTGTATTCGCAGCGCGACATTAACCGACTTCGTACCGTGGCAGCACTTTCGGCAGAGGGCATCACACTTGCCGGAATTGTGCGCATTCTGAACCTTGAGGAACAACTCGAGCGCGCATTGCTTGAAATCGAAATTTTGCGAGAACGCAACCCTTCAAATGCTGTTGTTGTCTGGCGTCCAGGTCGACGTTCGCGATGACAACCTTCTATCGCCGAACTGCGCTAGTAACAGGAGCAACTGCCGGTATTGGTTTCGAGTTTGCTGACGAGTTGGCTTCCCGTGGAATGAACCTTGTTCTCGTTGCCCGAAACGAAGAGCGTTTGAACACCATCACCATGCAATTGCGTTCAAGGTATGGCGTACTTGTTGAATTGCTACGTGCAGATCTCAGTGTTCGGGAGCAAGTAGACGTTGTTGCTGCGCGAGCAACTCAATCAGACATCGATCTCGTTATCAATAACGCAGGTTATGGATTGAACGATTCCTTTTTCGAAAATTCTGTCGAAGCTGAACAACAACTTCTCGATGTTTTAGTCACAGCAGTTATGCGAATTTCACATGCAGCATTGCCAGGGATGCGTGAACGTGACCGTGGCGGCGTAATCAACGTCAGCTCTGTTGCCGGTTGGATGTCGAGTGGTACATACAGCGCTGCAAAATCGTGGGTAACAACATTTAGCGAATCTATGGCGATGCAACTTCGCGAAACGAACGTTCATGTAATGGCTTTGTGTCCAGGGTTTACGCGAACTGAATTTCAACATCGTGCTGGAATGGAAACTGAAACGATTCCTGACTGGATGTGGCTTGATGCCCGTCAAGTAGTTCGAGATTCGCTCACTGACTTCGCTGGCGGACAACCTGTCAGTGTTCCTGGCGTGAAGTACAAGGCGCTCGGATTGGTCGCGCAGTATTTGCCACGACCACTAGTTCGTGCGCTCTCGGTAATGTCGCGTCGCTAATTAATAGCGCGCAAGCACGTCGTGCAAAGAGTCTGACGTGACCGTCCAACCCCGAAGTCGAGATTGCATTGCAGCTTCGCGGGCGTACTCGGGTGAATCGTCACTGATGATCACAGTCACCGGTGCGTCAGGCCAATCGCCGTAGTCGCCACCAATTGTTGGCATCACGGGATCAACAAGCACATATCCGACTGCGGGCCGGCGAAGAGATCGACGACTAAATCCTAGGGCTGGCGCATGGATCGCAGCTTCCCCATAGAACACCAACACAAGTGGCTCGGCAGTTCGAGCGAGTTCGGCGGCCACATGCGTGATCCAGCGAACTCCCTCTGCGGGTGCCGAAACAATGAATGGCTGCTTGGCTAACTGCACGCTTGGCACAAGGGGATTGACCGCTTCCAAGGTGGGACAAAATGCAACCGAACTCATGTGACGAGTGTGCCATGTCAGCGGCAATGGTGACGTTCTAGGCTAGAGGCATGTCAGATCGCGATGAACTCCGCCAGCAAATCATTGATAAAGCAGTTGTGCATGGAAAGGTCACCCTTTCCAGTGGCAAAGAGGCTGATTACTACGTCGACCTTCGTCGCGTAACTCTTGATTCTGAAGCGGCGCCCATCATTGGCCGTGTCATGTTGGAGTTGACCAAGGATCTTGACTTCGATGCAGTGGGCGGACTCACTCTCGGTGCCGATCCAGTTGCCACCGCGATGTTGCACGCTGCTGCCGCGCAAGGTCGCAAACTTGATGCATTCGTCGTGCGCAAAGCCGAAAAGGCTCACGGACTACAACGCCGCATTGAAGGGCCAGACGTCAAGGGCCGCCGTGTACTTGCAGTCGAAGACACCAGCACAACTGGTGGCTCTGTCATGACTGCGGTCGAAGCGTTGCGAGAAGCCGGTGCCGAAGTGGTAGCCGTTGCAGTAATCGTGGAACGTGCCGCAGCACCAGCCATCGAAGCTGCTGGCTTGCCTTACCTCTATGCGTACAACTTGCCTGATCTCGGTTTGTAATTTTTCATTCGCTTAGGCGAACAAAAAGTGCCTCGCAATAATTGCGGGGTACTTTTTTGCTTTGCGTTAAGACATCAATTGCATGTAGTCGACTTTGATACAACGATCCATCACAACATTCATGCCTGCATCGTGCGCGGCATGGGCAACGTCATCGTTAACAATTCCCAACTGCATCCACCAGGTCTTGTCGGCGCAATCCGGAATTAATGTTGGTGATTCCTTTTCCCACACGGCTGGCATGTCCTCGCTCTTTCGAAACACGTCAATAATGTCTGGAATAACAGGAAGTTCGGACAGCGACTTATAAACCTGCTGCCCAAGTTTTTCGCCTTCGTACGCCGGATTGATCAGGTACACATCGAAGTGAGTTTGTTCAATGAGGTAAGCAGCAACTTGGTGACTTGCTCGATCGGGCTTACTAGAAACTCCGATCACGGCAACAGACTTGGCGTCTTGAAGAATCTGTCGGACTTGCTCGTTGGTAGCTGGGGGATACACGGTGATCCTTGCTCGAGGTGGCTTTACTTGGAGCCTATTGCGGATCCATGTCCGTTACTAACTATGTAGTGAAACTTGTTGACGCTGAAATTTTCGGTGTTCGCAGTAGCGACAAGTAGTTACTTGAGGTTGCTGAGATAGGCTGTTGCTCATGCTTGAGAACATTTATGCAGGATTGCTTGTGGCATTCGCTGGCATCATTACATGGTTCACAGGCGTCTTGGTTTTCAAGCTTTACAAGGGGCACAAGTGAGCGATTATCATCCAGAACTTGCGCATCTGTCCTGGCTCATCGGTTCATGGGTAGGCGTTGGCGTTGTTGGGTACCCATCAATGCCAAACGACGTTCGCATTGGCCAAGAGCTTTCAATCTCTCACGATGGTCGACCATTTCTTACGCACTTCTCGCGCACCTGGGAACTCGACGACAACGGCGATCGCGTAAAACCGCTGGGAGTTGAAGCGGGCTTCTGGCGTCCACGTCCTGACAACGAAGTTGAATTTTTGCTCGCGCACCCAACTGGTTTCGTTGAAGTCTGGGTCGGCAAAGTAACGGTGACTGGAATTGAGAACGCAGTCATCACCGGCGCACGCGTTGAGCTTGATACCGATGCAATCGTTCGCACTGAATCCGCAAAAGAAGTGACCGCCGGTAAGCGCCTTTACGGCCTTGTCAATGGAGATCTTGCATGGGTGTACGACATGGCAGCTGAAGGCCAGAAATTGTCATCACATATTTCAGCTCAACTAAAGAAACAGGGATAAACATGGCTCGGGATTGGGACGAAGTACTGCGCGAACATGGCTATCGCATCACGCCACAACGTCAACTAGTACTTGAGGCCGTCAACAGCCTTGGTCATGCAACACCTGAAGAGTTACTTGCTGAGGTTCAGAAGACAGCCGGCGCAGTCAACCTTTCAACGATTTATCGCACCTTAGAAGTTCTCGAGCAGGTTGGTCTCGTGACACATGCTCACATCGGACATGGTGCGCCGACGTATCACTCCGTTGATGCGGACGTTCACATCCATTTGGTGTGTGATACCTGTGGCAAGATCGAGTCCATTCCAGCTGAAGAAGCATCCGTCTTCGTTGAGTTGTTACGGGACAAGGCGGGCTTCGAAACTGATGTCGCTCACGTATCAATTCATGGTCAATGTGCCACGTGCATTGGCCGCATGAAACTGCTGTAGTTCGCCTGCAATGAACGAATGGTTCTTCGAACCAAATTTTGCGAGACAATAGAAACGTGACCGCAACCCCACACATGGATGACACTAGTATTGATGCAAGTGTCGCTTGGCATTACGGCGAACCGCTAAAAGAACAGCGCGCCATGGCGATGGGTGAAGTCTGGATTGACTTGTCCCACAAGGGAATAGTTACCGTCACAGGTGCGGATCGACATTCGTGGCTACATTCTTTGCTCACACAAGAAATCATCGCCGACATTGATTCAACGCATGCACTCATTTTGTCGCCGCATGGTCACATTGAGCATGACCTTCATATCGTTAACGACGACGAAACCGTGTGGCTCATTGTTGAACCACAGATGGCAGAGTCGTTGACCAAGTATTTGGATTCAATGCGATTCATGCTTCGGGTTGACGTTGCGAACGTTTCTGATGCGTATGCCGTTGTCGGTGCGTCAGGGTTCGTTACTGATGATCATTTTCCAACATGGCATTCGCCAAAAGTTTTCGTGCAGAATTCTGGTGTCAGCGATCGTTACGTTACCCAACGACCTGAGTCGTGGGAAGTCACCGAGTTCATTGTTCCTCGTGATCACGTCGCTGAAGTTCTAGCTGGTCGAACACTGGTTGGAACTTGGGCATGGGAAGCTGCGCGAATTCGTGCTGGAGTCCCGAGACTGAATTTCGAATCAGACCACAAAACCATTCCACATGAATTGGGTCTGATCACTGCGGCCGTTCACCTCAACAAAGGTTGCTATCGCGGACAAGAAACGGTTGCACGCGTTTATAACTTGGGTAAACCACCGCGTCGTTTGGTGCAACTGGAAATCGATGGGTCAACAAATGACTTGCCAGCGATCGGTGCGCCGGTTGAACTCGACGGTGTCGTTGTCGGGCGGTTGACGTCAGTTGTTCAAGATTACGAACATGGTCCACTTGGGCTCGCGGTAATTAAAAGAAGCACTCCAACGGATGCCGTGCTTACAGTTGGCGGCGTCAGTGCGTCACAAACACCAATTGTGGAATAAAACTAAACGTCCAACACGATCGTCGTTGGTCCATCATTCGTTTGCGTGATTCTCATGTCGGCACCGAACTTTCCAACTTCAACCTGGGCTCCAAGTTTGCGCAACTCAGTCACCACCTGATCCACCATTGGCTCGGCCTTATCGCCACGCGCGGCTTGAAGCCACGTAGGGCGACGACCCTTGCTGGTATCTGCGTGCAATGTGAATTGACTGATTACCAAGATTGGCAATGTCGCATCGGCCGCTGCGACCTCAACGCTTTCGGAATTCACTGTAAAACCACGGTCGCGTAAAACCTGTGAATCGAAAATCCGTAGTTTCCAAATCTTGTCGGCCAGGAAAGCACACTTGTCATCGGTATCGTCCACGTGAATTCCCACAAGAACCATGAGTCCTGGTCCCTCGAAGGCACCAGTGACTTGGCCTTCGACCACACACCTTGCACCGTCAACTCGCTGAATAACTGCACGCATTCTCACATTCTGGCCTATCCGCGCCAACTATGAAATGTGGGGATGGTCTGCCACGATGGAGATGTGTCAGTTCCTATTGCTCAGCTAGTTCGCAACGGTTTCGTTGAGGGCATTCATCACGGCAGCGCTGTTGTGTTGAATGCTGATGGTTCTGTGCTGTGGTCGATGGGCGATGTGACATCACAAATTTTTCCGCGCTCGTGCAACAAGCTGATGCAAGGTCTTGCGATGGTTCGTTCGGGCGTACCGTTGAATGGCCGCTTGCTTGCGCTAGCGTGCGCGTCACACAGTGGCGAACAATTTCATGTGGACGGTGTCCACGACATTTTGAATGGTGCCAATCTCGACGTGGATTCGTTGCAATGTCCTGTTGATTTTCCGTTAGACGACGTGGAAAAA
>CANFIL010000078.1 GCA_947447095.1 Actinomycetota bacterium
AGACGAAGCGACAAACTCAGCGACAATCACCTGGGGAGAGCCGGCAGTTACGGGCTATGCGGTTTCAAGCTATCTGGTCACAGTGGATGATCAAACTCCAGTCACACTAACTGACACAACCGTGACAGTTAGTGGACTCGTAGCCGGTGAGACACATTCAATTTCTGTCCTTGCAACCAACTCATTAGGCGACGGGCCAACAACGAGCATCTCGTTTGGAATGGCAGCACCACAAGTTGTTCAGCCAGATGCCAATGGAACGGTTCTGGTATGGGACTTGACGTCAAATGTTCGACAAGGCTCACTACTTGCAGTTCAACAACGCACCGCAACGTCATCTTGGAAGACCATCGCAACTGTTCGAGCAGGGGCAAAGAAGCTGGTAATCAAGAACGCAAAGAAGTCGAGTCAGTATCGAGTAATCGGCAAGGCAAAAGGCAAAACCATCGTGCTGAAGAGTCGAAAGTTGAAGTAACTATTGATTCGCAAAGGTCCGCAACTGCTCAACCGTTCCATTGAATACATCGAGGTCTGTTCTTGACGTCGGCACTGTCGGATGTGTTTTGTGATCCTTCAGTGCACCGTCGCTGGTGAATTGCCAAAACAGCCAATCGGTATTCCAGATTGGAACTTCCGCAGGTGACGTTGATACTTTTCGACTCCAACTTGCAATCCACAATGGGTAAACCGAAAAGTCAAAATTCACGGATGGATTTGCAACATCTTTCACGGGACTTGCTGCCAACTTTTTAATGAAATAGCCGTTGGCATAAATCAGTGGTTTACGGCCACTGAGTCGTTCATACTCGAGTAAATAATCGCGGGTCCAGGCAGAAACATTGGTCCAACTCCACCCACATGGTCGCTCTTCAAAATCTAGAGTCAACGGCAAGTCGCCTTTTGGCGTATGTAACGCGTTCTTATAGGCCTGTCGTGCCTGCAAGAGCGCATCTCGGTGACGGTTCGCAAGTGCGCTCGCCTCAAGCGCTGCATAATTCGATTGGTTCTTTTTACTCGCTGGCACAATCATCGTTCCTGATCCAGTTTGTCCAGGGACCGCGTAGTGATAGGCCCCGACAATCAAGCCAGCAGCGCGAGCGGCCTTTCGGTCTGCTTCAAACAATCGAGATGATCGACCACTATCGCGACTTGCTCCATCAGAGGCTTTGATAAAAACAAAAGATGCTCCGTACTTTGCTTTGAGTTTCGCAAAATTGATCGGCTTTCCACCTGGGTGCTGCCACATCGAGACGTCGACGCCTTTAACTGAGGCGGTTAGTCCCTTGGCTTTCCACGACTTGGTATTGGGCTTATATGGCTGCGAGGGGCCAGTAGAAGGTGGGTAACTGCACGATTTGTATTTCGTTTGAACAGAAATAGCTTCTGCGGGGGTCGCAAGTAGCGACGTCACAACTGTGACGGCTCCGATCCAAGCAAAAATACGATTGTTAAGCATTGCTTGATTCTAAGTTGTTGATCTTCAACTTAATTGGTGTGAAATGCCAAAAGTATGGGAAACATTGAACTACCAGTGAGTTCGTTGCTATTCCACTGGGTTACCATCAATAGATACGTATTACGAGTAATCGCGTTGTAGCAGGAGGTGAAAAGATGCGCTGGAAAGCCAAAGCCATTGGGATTCTCACTCTTATCCTGGGTGCGCAGCTGCTCACGCCAGCGCAGGCAACGGATCCACTCTGCGCTTCAAGCACCACTGACCAATTCATCTATAAAAATAATGCGCTCAACATCACTCAACTTTTAGACTGCAGCAACTCCACATTCCCAGGAAGTGCTCCGCTTCAGTATCGGGTGTACCTAGCGTCAGCAACCCCTGCAGCAACCGGCCTTCGTTTGGGAACTACCAGCACTGCAGTTCCGGTTCCTGTGGCGCTCGATGGCACAGCCGTCGCGGCACTTCCTGCAATCACATCACCTGCTGAAGTATCGGTTTACCCAACCGCCGCGACTAGTGACGGCGCTCCCTACGTTCTCCACGTCGATGTCACCGATGGGACTACGGTCATCAATGCAGTGCTCAACATTAATGTTGCGGTCGCTCCTTGCAGCACGTCAACAGCAACAATTTCAGTCAAAGCCGTGACCGGTACAGCTCGAACCATAAATTTGCCCGCACTGTTGGGTTGCTCTCCGACCAATACTCAATTGACTTATAGCGCCGCACTGGACGTTACTTCTCCAACGACGCTGAGTTACTCGGAGGGCGCTGGAGATCCGATAGCGTTTCCGCTGTTCGATGCTCCTTCTCCGGCAACATTTACAACACCAACGGAATTGAAGTTACTCGCTACAGCTGACACAACAACCAGCCCGTACGTCATTAACGTCTCCGTGACCAACGCCGCACTCCCCGATTACCCCACCTTCCATTTCAAAGTGAATCTCGGCGCAACTGCGACCGCTCCTGCTGCTCCGAAGTGTGTGACGTTTATTGGATTTGCAACACAATCCAAAGCCACTCGCCTATCGCTGGCCTTTGACTCGGCTACCGGATTTGGTTGTTCGGCATCGACAGGAGCAGGCGCACTGACGTATTCGTTTTTCGAAACTGATCCAACATCCGTTAGTCATGGTCGAGTCAGTGCAATGAACACCAAGACAGGTTCGGTCACTTTCACGCCGACCGCTGGGTATCTCACCCCGCAGGATTTCAGCACACTTCCAGGAGATGAACGCCAACGAGCTTTCTTCTTTGTGCAAGTAACTGACGAATATGGACAAACCTCGACGCGAACCAGAATCTACGTTCAAGTTGTAAAGCCCATTCCTTCAAAGTGTGCAATCGCTAATCCGAAGTCAGAAGTGCTTTTCAATGACCCAAGCGGGGCTAAGAGCACGAAGTACCCGAAGGGTGGCAAACAATCGCAGTTTGCGATCACCAACCGAATGCTTGGCTACATTGACTGCGCAGAGCATGGCGCGGTAATTACGATGTCGTGGTTCTCACTGACCGACATGGACTTTGTTTACCATCTGAATGCAGCAGTGAATCGTGGCGTCAATGTTCGCTTCCTCATCAATAGTCATGCAACGAAACCAGGATCGACGTCTTATTGGGCATGGACGAGTCTGAAAAAGATTTTGGGCACGTCTGCCCCAAGCAAAACGCGCAATGCCTCCACCTACATCGAAAACAGCGTGAATAAGAAGGCTGGAAGCTGGGCGCTGTTTTGCGACCATGGATGCCTCACGCCTGCTGCCAACTCCAAATCCGGAAAGATCTGGAAGAGCGAAGAATCTGAATATCCTGCACTCCATGCAAAGTTCTTCTTGATCACCAACATCTCAGCAAAGTCAAGCAAGAAAACAAGCGTCAGCGGAGTTGCCTCAAGCAACCCAACACGAGCCCAAGCAGTTCAAGGCTTTAATAGTGCACAGATCTTTGTCGAGAAGAGCACTTCTTTAAAGAAGAACCAACTCTTCACTGCCTTTGATAGCTACTTCAGAAAATTATCCGCTCAAGGCAAAGCAAGCTTTGCCGTAAAGACGCCACCTAAAGCCGCCTCGTACACACAATTGGCGACAAAAGGAAACACGCAGTTCGTCACATTTCCACGTATCGGCGGTGGCGCTGCAACCGACGACATGACAACGCTATTCAAGAACGTCAAGTGTAGATACATAGATGCTCACGGCCAATGGCAGCGCACCAAGATCTACATGAACATGTTTGTATTTACCCGCAACTCTCCTGCGATTGCATTGTGGCACCTGGCTAACAACCGACCAATCGCTAATGGCGGATGTGAAGTTCACATCATCTACACCGACATGGATCAAGCAATTAGCCTCAATGGGGCTTACATCAAGGGCCCAGGCGGCTACGTCTCATGGGGCGTAGCAGATTGCTTGTCGACTTCAGGTACGACAAATGGAAAGTATTCCGGAGTTACCGTGCCGGAACGTCGCAAGATGCTCGACAGCGACGGAAACGTCATGAAGACTGCTGCGGGAAAGATTCGCTACCAAACTGCATCCGTGTGCAAACTCGGAGCACTGATGGGCCGCATGCCAACAATCAATCAAGGTGTCGGTAGTTACTGCTGGTTAAACACCCACAGTTCGGTATCAGGCGGATCCATCACCGCTTGCGTATCAACACCACTGAAATTAACGAAGCAAGATCCAGCCGACGGACGAGCAAAGCTCGAGGCATGGCCAGATTCTGCGAATCATGTGCGCTTCAGCCATCAGAAATACATTTTGATCGATGGCATGGTCAACAAAGAAATCCAGCAGGTTGTGTACTCAGGTACTCCCAACCTGACATCGCCTGGTTTGCGTTACAACGATGAAGTAATGACGATCACAAAGGGTGAAAGTTTCTTTAAGGCCTACAAAGGCAACTTCGACACAATGCTCAATTTCATTCATAACCGACCAGGTGCATTGCCTGATTTCTGTCGTTCACAAGGCACTTGCCAATAACAAGCGCTTCCACGAAGTGGCTCCCCCGGTTGGACTCGAACCAACAACCACTCGATTAACAGTCGAGTGCTCTGCCAATTGAGCTACAGGGGAATTGGCGAATCCCATCCTAACAGCGCAGAGGCCATGCCTGCACCAGCGGGTCAAATTCCTAAAGTTGAACGCAACTGCGCCAATTCAGATTCAATACTGGATGCGCCAATTGGCGATGCAGCCCAGTCTGGATCTTGTGCAATTGTGAGCCACTCAATTCCATGCGCAGCCCGGTGAGCAATGAAGCGAACCTCGTGCTCGTTGAACGTGCGGATGCGATCAACGACTACGCCATTGGTCACCCGATCTCGGATCGCCACCGGCAATTGCCCTGGCTCAGAAATCATCCAACCCAAGGTGGCCAAGTCTGGTGCCACCGCTACCGTCAAGAGTGGGGCTTCCCATTTAGCAGACAGTGTTTGAGTCCAAGGGATTCGTTTGGACTCGTGAGCGTCCGTGCTGAGGATTCCCAGAGTCGTTGCAGCGATGAGACCACCCTGATGCTCAGACCATGCCAGAACTCTCTCTCGTCGCTCCAATAGCTCCGTGAGTTGCACTGGAATGCTCGACGAGCGCTTAAAGATAGCCACTACTGATCCCCAACTGAGTATTCGCGCATGTCGCGTCGATATTGTTCGAGTGACAGCAAGTCAGTCAAAATTTGATTTTGTTCGCCGGAGTCGCCGTCAATGGACGACCTCTGGAGAGCAGCTTTGAGTTCGTTGATACGACGACTGGCATCCATCTCGAGGATACGCGCAAGTACAGCTTGTACATAGCGTTCATCTGGCTGGTCAACGGGAAGCGGATCTACTGCAAGTTCACGAACTTTAGATTTCACTTCATCATTTGGCGAGGCATCCAGAACTGCCTGCAACCATGCGGATGGCGTATCAAATGACAAGGGATCGCCTGCATCAAAGCATGCAGTGAAGACGGCCGCAGCAGCTGGGATCGTAAACAAGGACGCTTCTAACGACCCAAACCACTCACCTACTTGTGCAGGTGCTTGCAAAACACATTTGAGTGCTGTGCGTTCGATAGACGCGGCGCCACTTTCGACGGGGCGTGTAGTGCTCGGAGCTGAAGCAGAAGATGACCGGCCGCCCTTGCTCACTTCAGAACGCAAAGTGCCCTCGTCAATTCCAAGCCAACCCGCAACAGTTCGAACATATTCCGGACGAAGAACAGGATCTTTAATTCCGGCAAGCACAGGAGATACTGCGCGCATCGCACTGACCCGACCCTCGGCCGTCGTTAAGTCAAAATCAGCAATCGTCGATCGAATCACGAACTCAAATAGTGGCACTCGGCTCTTGATGAGCTCTCGCACCGCTTCAGGACCTTGCTGAATTCGCAAGTCACACGGATCAAGTCCATGACTCTCAACGGCAACGAATGTTGAGGCTACGAATTTTTGGTCTTC
>CANFIL010000079.1 GCA_947447095.1 Actinomycetota bacterium
CGTCACAAGCTTGGCTCTTGTTGCAATTTCTCTGACACTCGGCGGGATTCGCTCAGCATTTGTCACTGGCATTTTGATGCTTTCAATTGTTGCCACGGGTCTGTGGCAGGACACGATGGTGACGTTCACCCAAACCATCGTTGCAACCCTGCTCACAATGATGGTTGGCGTAATTTTGGGTGTGTGGATTGGTCGTAGTCGACGTGCAGATTCGATGTTGCGCCCACTGCTAGATGCCGCCCAGGTACTTCCTGCATTCGTCTACCTCATCCCAATGCTCGGCTTCTTCGGCCCATCGCGGTTTACCGGAATTGCAACAGGCATCGTGTATTCAATCCCAATCGTTGTGAAAATTGTCGGCCAGGGCATCCGTGAAGTTCCTGAAAACATGACAGAAGCAGCAACGTCTTCAGGTTCCACAAAGTGGCAACTCATAACAAAGGTGCAACTTCCAGCAGCAAAGAACTCCCTACTGCTGGCAACTAATCAAGGATTGATCTTTGTACTGGCAGTTGTAGTTATTGGCGGCTTAGTTGGTTCCGGAGGTCTGGGCTATTTGGTCCTCCTGGGAACAGCAAAGCCCGAAATGCAGGGCAAAGGCCTGACAGCAGGATTCGCAATTCTGTTGCTCGGAGTCATGATTGACCGAATTGCCCAGTACGCGGTCCGACGAAACTCGGCCCCGAAACAGTAGATTTCGAACCAACGGTTCGAACGGATTACATCAGGTGTGATCCACACTCTCGACAGGAGAACAAAATGATCGGAAAGAAGGGAAAGGGCGTCAAGCTCGCAGTTGTTGCTGCAGCCGTAAGCCTTGCCTTGACCGCTTGTGGTGGAGCTGGCGTTGATAGCGCTGCTTCAGACTCAGCAAGCGCACCAGCCGAAGCGTGTGGTTCATACGCAATCGCTATGCACGCATGGGTTGGTTACACCGCCTCTGCACAGGTACTCACCGAAATTGGTAAGTCACTTGGTTGCACCATCACCCAGACAACTCTGGATGAAGGCGCTGTAACTTATGACGCCATGGAAGCTGGCACCATTGACCTCATCGTTGAGGACTGGGGCGGCGGCCGCTGGAAGGAATGGTCAGATCGTGGCGCAGTTGTGGATCTAGGTCCTGACGGCAACATCGGCCTTATCGGCATGTATGTTCCACAGTGGATGGCTGACAAGTACCCAGACATCACTGATTCAGCAAACCTCAACAAGTACGCTGACCTGTTCAAGACTCCAGAGTCAAAGGGCAAGGGCGCTTGGCTAGAAGGTCCTCCGGGATACACCACCATTGGTGAAAAGCTTGTTAAGGCCAACAACCTCAACTACACAGTTATCGCAACTGGTTCTGAGAAGGCTCTTATCGATGCATTCACAAAGGCAGATAAGGATCAGACTCCTGTTCTTGCTTACTGGTGGACACCACAGAACCTGCTTGCAAAGATCAAGCTGGCTCGCGTGAACTTCCCAGCCAACGACTGGACAGATGCTGCTGCAGCATCGGGTCTCACCGATTACCCAGAAACCGTACTTCCAAAGCTTGCTTCAAAGAAGCTTGCTGAATCAACCGACCCATTCGGTCGCTTGGTAAAGAACTGGAAGTGGACCAACGATGATCAGAATGCTGTTGCAGCAGACATTGATGGCGGAATGACCCCAGAGGCAGCCGCTCAGAAGTGGATCGCAGCAAATGCAGACACCGTTGCAAGCTGGACCAAGTAATTAACTAACGCCAAATAGGCGGTCGCCCGGTTGGGTGGCCGCCTATTTGTTTGCCCCGAAACCGACCAGCACAATGTGACCAAAACCCTGCCCACAGGCTCGAGTTTTTCAGCAAACCGCTTGACGGTTTCACAACATCTTGAAACGATTAATTGTTGCGCCATCTGCAGTATGTTGCATAATGCGCAACACTAAGTTTCAATCGAAAAGGTGTCTTCATGTCGAAGAAAATTGTCATCATCGGTGCTGGCATTGTGGGTTGCTCACTTGCAGACGAACTCACAGAACGCGGCTGGACTGATGTCACTGTCATTGAACAAGGACCGATGCCCGCTCCAGGTGGATCAACTTCTCACGCACCAGGCCTGGTTCAAAAAGTAACGGGCAACAAGACGCTGGCCGCTATGGCAGACCAAACCATCAACAAACTTCTCACCATTGAACACGAAGATGGTCCTGGCTTTTACCAAGTTGGTTCACTTGAAATCGCAACGACACCTGAGCGACTCAAGGAACTTCATCGCCGCACTGCATGGCTAACTGCATACGGTTACGAAGCTGAAGTTATTTCACCAGAACGTGCGGCAGAGCTTCATCCAGTTCTTGATCCAAATGCAATCCTTGGCGCGATCTACTGCCCCACCGATGGCATTGCCAAGGCAGTTCGTTCTGTTCATGCACTGCAGCGCATTGCTGAATCTCGCGGCGCAGTTTTCCACGACCGCACCGAGGTCATCGCTATCGAACAAGAAGATGGCAAAGTTACTGGCGTAACAACCGACAAGGGTTTCTTCCCTGCAGAGATCGTCATTTCAGCGGCTGGTATTTGGGGACCAAAGGTCGGTCGTATGCACGGCATGGCACGCGCGTTCCAGCCACTTGCACATCAACTCGCGTGGACCGAAGACATTCCATCGCTTGCAGACCAAACTGAAGAAATCACGATCCCAATCATGCGTCACCAAGGCGAAGATCTTTACTTCCGTCAGCGCTTTAACGGCATGGGTATCGGTTCCTATTTGCACCGTCCACTTCCGGTTGAATCTGAAGAGATCGTGCCATTCGATAAAGCTGAGATCATGCCAAGCCAGTTGCCATTCACTCAACCTGAATGGGAACCCGTTATGGGAATCGCTAGCAAGGTCATGCCAGAGCTCAAGGATGCACAAATCGTTGAAGGCATGAACGGCATGTTCTCATTCACAGTCGACACTTTCCCACTCATGGGTGAATGGTCACAACTCAAGGGCTTCTGGCTTGCCGAAGCAGTATGGGTAACTCAGTCAGTTGGCGTTGCGCGCGCTACCGCTGAATGGATCATCGATGGCCATCCAACACTTCCAGTTCACGAATTTGATGTGAACCGATTTGAACCACATCAACTCGGTCCAGCACACATCAAGATGCGTGGACAGCAAAACTACGTCGAGGTGTACGACATCATCCATCCGCTACAGCCGATGGAAAAGCCACGACCAATTCGCACAACGGGTTACTACCACCGCCACCAAGAACTCGGCGGAGTTTTCCTCGAAGCCTCAGGCTACGAGCGTGCTCAGTGGTTCGAATCAAACAAGGATCTTGTTGCTAAGCACCCGACACCAGCGCGTGACGAATGGTCCGCACGTTACTGGTCACCGATCATTGGTGCCGAAGCACAGTACGTCAGCGAAAATGTTGGCATCTTCGACATCACACCTCTTAAGCGCATTGAGGTTAAGGGCAAGGGTGCGCTGGAATTCCTGATGGAACAGACCACAGGCAAGCTCGACAAGGCAATCGGCAGTGTGACTTACTGCCTCATGCTGACTGACAAGGCTGGCATTCTTTCCGACATCACAGTTACTCGCCTTGGCGAAAACCATTTTGTTATCGGCGCTAACGGTGCCGTGGATGTTGCTCGCCTCGAAATGGTCGCACCGGAAACAGTATTCGTTAACGACATCACTGCAGGCACTGTTGCGCTTGGTTTGTTCGGGCCACATGCACGTAAGGTCATTCAGAAACTGACCGACGTCGATGTCTCACACGAAGCCCTCGGTTACTTCAAAGCCAAGAGCCTGTACCTGGATCAAGTTCCGGCAACCTTGTGGCGCTTGTCATACGTCGGCGAAAGTGGCTACGAGATCTACACAACCGCTGACTTTGCTTTGAAGTTGTGGGACACCTTGATGGCTGCAGGTGAAGAATTCGAAATCATCGCTGCAGGTCGAGGCGCGTACAACGCAATGCGACTTGAAAAGGGCTACCGCTCGTACGGAACAGACATGACCAGCGAGCACAATCCGTACGAGGCTGGCCTGGCATTTGCAGTTCGTAAGGGTGGCGGCTTCAAGGGCGCAGAAGCCTTCGAAGCAATCGATCCTGCACAACTTACTCGCAAGCTCGTCACACTCATTTTCGACAACCAAGAGCACGTCACCATGGGCAAGGAGCCTGTGTTCGTCAATGGTCAACCTGTGGGCTACACCACATCGGCCAACTTCGGTCACCGTATTGATAAGCCACTGGCTTACGCATGGCTTCCGATCGAACACTCAACTCTCGGAACCAAGGTTGAAGTGAGATACTTTGATCAGTTCTATTCAGCTGTAGTCAGCGAAGATGTCCAATTCGACGCTGCCATGACGAGATTGAAGTCCTAATCATGACGATGAACCGTCGACGTACCGTCGAACTGCCTGAACACCCCGAGTTCTTGTGGGATCACAAGTCCCCTAAGAAGTCCTACGACGCCATCATTGTTGGTGGCGGTGGACACGGTCTTTCAACCGCCTACTACCTCGCCAAGCGTCACGGCATGACCAACATTGCCGTGTTGGAAAAGGGTTGGCTTGCGGGTGGAAACATGGCTCGTAACACCACCATCATTCGTTCGAACTACCTCTGGGATGAATCAGAAGGCATTTACGAACACTCATTGAAGTTGTGGGAAGGCTTGCAAGAAGACGTCGGTTACGAAATGTTCTTCTCGCAGCGTGGAGTTATGACGTTGGCTCACAGCGTGAGCGATGTTCGCACCAAGATGCGTAACTACTACGCCAATGGTGTTGCTGACATCGACAGCGAGTGGTTGACCCCAGAACAGGTCAAGGAAATCGCGCCGATTGTTAACATCAGCCAGGACATTCGTTATCCAGTCATGGGCGCGACTTACCAACCACGTGGTGGCATTGCCAAGCACGACTGGGTTGCCTGGGGTTACGCCAAAGCCGCAATCGACTTGGGCGTTGACATCATCCAAGGTTGCGAAGTTACAGACCTGATCGTCAACAACAACAAAATTGAAGGCGTTAAGACCAATCAAGGAACGATCTTGGCGAACAAGGTTGCTCTCGTTGGTGCCGGTCACTCTTCGGTACTTGCCAAAATGGCCGGTGTTGACATTCCGATCCAGTCACGTCCATTGCAGGCACTTGTATCTGAATTGCTCGAACAAGTCCTCGACACGGTCATCATGTCGGGCATGGTTCACGTTTACGTCAGCCAAGCTCACAAGGGCGAACTCGTTATGGGTGCTGGCACTGACGCATACAACTCTTATGCGCAGCGTGGTGGTTTCCACGTAATTGAGCATCAGCTAGCTGCCGCCGTCGAATTGTTCCCGATCTTCGAACGTGCACACCTACTTCGTACGTGGGGTGGCATCGTCGATACGACTCCAGATGCATCGCCGATTGTTGGACTCACTCCTGTTGAAAATCTGTACCTGAACTGCGGTTGGGGTACCGGAGGTTTCAAGGGCACCCCGGCTTCCGGTTGGGTCATGGCACACACTGTGGCTAACAACGAACCGCATGCACTCAACGCTGGCTTTAACTTGGATCGTTTCAAGACCGGCCACCTTATCGACGAGCACGGCGCTGCCGGCGTGGCTCACTAAGGAGTACCAAGATGTTGCACATTCCATGTCCATGGTGCGGCCCACGCGATGAAACCGAGTTCCACTACGGTTCCGAAGCTGGTGTTGCCTATCCAGAAAATCGCGATGAAATGAGCGATGAAGAGTGGGGCAAGTTCGTCTTCATTCGTTCAAATCCAAAGGGATGGTTCGCTGAGCGTTGGGTTCACAGCGCTGGCTGCCGTCGCTGGTTTAACGTGTGGCGCAATACCGTCACACATGAATTCGGCCCAACTTACAAACCATTCACACAACAGCCAAAGAGCCCAGCATGAGCACTGTA
>CANFIL010000080.1 GCA_947447095.1 Actinomycetota bacterium
AGGGACGGGATTCAGTTATTTGTTTCGAAAACATTTGTTTTCGAAACTTGTCCCTGGCCACATCAAGTTTTGCTGTCTCCTGGCCACGTCTCACTCGCGTACACGCCGCTCGTTCGACAACGCTTCAGCCAGGGACGGGATTCAGTTATTTGTTTCGAAAACATTTGTTTTCGAAACTTGTCCCTGGCCACATCAAGTTTTGCTGTCTCCTGGCCACGTCTCACTCGCGTACACGCTTCACCAATTTTTATTGAGTGCCATGTTGAGTTACTGAATATTGCTGTTGCTTTTCGCTAACAAGATGAGTTACGTGATGTGTTTCGACCGGCACACATATGTGAAAAATTCGGTCAGAAACGAGTGTTAACAGTGTGAAAGATGTGAAAGATGTCCCGAAAATCGATATTTTGGGCACATTTTTGAAAAAACCTTGATTTTTATGGGCAACCCGCTTGACGAAGGGTAATTGCAACGGTGTAATTTAGAACCAAGCCGCACGCGCAGCTCTTAAGAAATCTAAGAACGACAAGGTACTCAGATTTCGTTGCGCCCGACTAGGAGGTACAACGTGAGCGATTTCGCTCCACTACCTTTCACGGAACTCGACGTCCTCTCATGGCACGAACAGGCACTCTGTGCCCAGACTGACCCAGAGGCATTCTTCCCGGAGAAAGGTGGCTCGACGCGCGAAGCGAAGCGAGTCTGTTCCTCATGTGAAGTCAAGGCTGAATGCCTCGAATATGCTCTGTCCAACGACGAGCGTTTTGGAATCTGGGGCGGCTTGTCCGAACGCGAACGTCGTCGCCTCAAGCGCGCGCAAGCTAGCTAGTTATTCAGGGCCGTGGTAATCCGGATCAACTTGATCTGGACGCATCCCAATAATCATCCCGACATACAGGGCTAAGACATCTCGAATTATTCGATCTAGTTCGCCATCATTCGTGCTTCGCAATTCAATTGGGTGTTGATAAAGCACAACGCGACTTGGATTCCCACGCTCACCGCGACCAAGTGCGACATTGCCATCATTGAGAACCAAATCTCGCTTCGAGGGGACTGCTTCCACAGCAATTGAAATCGAGGTCATGCTCGCCGGAAAGCGAGCCTCAAGATCCCGAACGGCTTGTTCAACAAATCTCGCAAATCGTTTGCTGCGACTTTCATAGCTCGGCGCCTTATGGGGCAACATTGGCCCGCGCATGCCTCTGCCATGTCGGTCACGCTTTACGCGTGGCGGCGAGTCTTGAGGCATAGGTCAAGACTAGGTCGGCTATCTTTGCGAATGTGGGATCCCGCCGTTGTTCGAAGCCGTCGTGCAGTCATAAGGCTGTCGCGACTTTGACCTACGTCTATGCCGACCAGACTGCAGTTCTTGGCCCACTTGCTACTTTCGCCGAACCGCACTGTTACGACCTATGTGAGGCGCACAGCGTCAAACTGACTGCACCACGTGGCTGGGATGTGGTGCGCCTAGCTCCAGACCCCGAGGCGCTCAAGCCCACAGTGGACGATCTTGAGGCTCTAGCCAATGCTGTGCGTGAGGTTGGTCGAGTTGAGCCAGCCGACACGATGATCGAGGTAAATCGCCGAGGTCATCTCCGAGTGCTTCGTAACCCTGACGAATAGCCCCAAAGTTATCCCTCGATAGGTGTTACACCGCCTATTGGCCTGAATCCTCGCCAATAGACTTACCTCATGCGTGATTTGTCGGCTCTCATCAAGGCCTATGACATTCGTGGCGTCGTTCCTGAGCAATGGGGTCCTGATTTAGCTCGCGAAGTCGGTGTCGCTTTTGTTGAAGTTCTTGGCATCCGATCGGCCGACGGTGGCGCTGGAAAAGTTGTTGTCGGCCACGACATGCGTCCCACTGGTCCAGATCTTGTCGCATCGTTTATTGATGGCGTGACATCGGCAGGTGTAGACGTAGTCAATATCGGTCTGTGCTCAACGGACGGCTTGTACTTTGCATCAGGCACGCTCGACATCCCAGGCGCTATGTTCACAGCAAGTCATAACCCAGCTGAATACAACGGCATCAAATTGTGTCGTGCTGGCGCTGCGCCTGTTGGCCAAGATAGTGGTTTGGCAAAGATTCGTGAACTTCTGGAAACGGAAAATCTTCCTAAGCACGATGGACCGATTGGTACAGCAACTCACAGCGACATGCTTGTGGATTATTCCGAGTACCTTCGCAAACTTGTTCCACTCGAAAACATTCGCCCGCTCAAAGTTGTGATTGATACCGGAAACGGCATGGGTGGATTCACAGTTCCTGCTGTTCTAGGCAATCAAATTCTCGACGGGCTGCCACTCGATATTGATCCGATGTATTTCGAGCTAGACGGAACTTTTCCCAATCACGAAGCAAATCCCATTGATCCCGAAAACCTTCGCGACTTACAAAAACGAGTTCTCGAAGTTGGCGCAGATATCGGTCTTGCCTTTGACGGCGATGCGGATCGCTGTTTCGTTGTTGATAACGAAGGCCAGATCGTTGATCCATCAACGTTGACTGCGCTCATTGCAACTCGTGAACTTGCTAAGGATCCTGGCGCAACAATCATCCACAACTTGATCACCTCAAAGGCTGTTCCTGAAATCGTGATCGAAAACGGTGGCACTCCAGTACGAACCCGAGTTGGTCATTCATTCATTAAGGCAACGATGGCTGAAACCGGTGCGATTTTTGGTGGCGAACATTCAGGCCATTTTTACTTCCGTGATTTTTGGAAAGCAGACTCAGGGATGTTGGCGGCTATGCACGCGTTGGCTGCACTTGGTGAGACACCTGCTGGAACCACATTGTGCGATGTGCTTCGTCCCTATGCGCGTTATGTAGCAAGTGGCGAAATCAACACGACGGTTTCGGATGCCAAGGAAGTGATTGCCAAGGTGAAGGAAGTCTCGCTGGCAATGCCCGGATTCGTGATTGACGAGCTCGATGGCCTCACGGTATCTGGAGACACGTGGTGGTTTAACTTGCGTCCAAGCAACACAGAACCATTGCTTCGATTGAACGCAGAAGGCAATACGGTTGCTGAAATGGAACGTACTCGAGATAACGTATTGCGAATGATTGCGGACTTCTCATGATTAATGATTTGAATCTGGACGATGCACGTTATCTATCGGATGCCGATCCGGGCGAAATGCTTGTTGCTGTTGCAAGCTCTGGCGCACAAATTCGTCGATCCATTCAGGTGATCGATCGCGATGCGCTGAAGTCTGTTGCAAGTGAAGGAAAGCCGCGCGCAATCATCGTTGCGGGCATGGGTGGCTCAGGCGTATCGGGTGAAGTGCTCGCTGCAGTAGCTGGTCCGTCATCCTCGATTCCAATCGTGGTTGAACGCACACATCATCTGCCTGGCTGGGTATCACCAATCGACATGGTCATCGCAGTTTCCTGCTCTGGTTCAACGGAGGAGACATTGTCAGTCGCTGACGAAGCCGGTCGTCGTGGGGCTCGCTTGGTCACTGTCGGTGCGGCTGGAAGTCCGATCGAGGCGATTAGCAATCGTTCGGCAAGTAGCGTTCACCTAGCTATAGATGCCCAGGGTCGTATGCCACGTGCTTCGCTATGGACAATCGCAACGCCGTTGTTGATGTTGGCGAACGAACTTGGTGTCGCAGAAATAACTGATACTGATCTTGAAGTGACTGCAGATTTGATGGATCAAATTTCTGTTGAATCGGGCGTTGGTGTAGCAACTCTTGAAAATACTGCAAAGACATTGGGATTGAGTATTGCTGAGTCGCTTCCAATGTTGTGGGGTACAGGCGCCATCGGTCGTGCAGCCACTGGGCGATTCATGGCACAGCTTGCAGAGAATGCAAAGATGCCAGCGATCTACGGTGGACTTCCAGAAGTTGGCCACAATCAGATCGTGGCATTTGATGGCCTGCTTGCTAAGCGATCTGACGATGACCTTTTCCGCGACCGTGTTGATGGCGAATCTGAGCGCTTGTTGCATCTTGTTTTGATGCGCGATGATGCGGAACACGAAGCCGTGACAAAACGCGTGAATGTCATCAAGGACATCGTGGCCGATCGCGGCATACCGATGACTGAACTTCACGCACGTGGCGAACATCGTTTGACGCGTTTGGCCACACTCACGGTATTGACTGACTGGGCAAGTGTTTACGCAGCAATTGCGATGGGCATCGATCCAACCCCGATTGCTCCCATTAACCAACTAAAAGCCGGTCTGGCTTAGATCGAGGTAAGTCCATGAGTACCGAAGGCGGTACCCGCGCGGTTGTTGCTGCGCTCCTTGCAAATACCGGAATCGCGATAAGCAAGTTCGTTGCATTCGCGTTCACTGGCTCTTCGTCGATGCTTTCAGAAGCAATCCATTCTGTTGCTGACTCATTGAATCAAGTATTGCTGCTCATTGGCGGCAAGCGTTCAACACGCGAAGCCGATGATCAATACCAATTTGGCTATGGTCGCATTCGCTACGTCTATGGCTTCATGGTTGCCATCGTGCTATTCATCATCGGTGGTTTGTACAGCGTGTACGAAGGCTGGCACAAAATCCATGATCCTCACGAGATGCATGATGTTGGCATCGCTCTAGGTGTGCTCATCGTTGCGGTCATTCTGGAATCGTTTTCATTCCGTACTGCAATTCGTGAAGCCAACAAGGCTCGCGGTGCACGAACATTTCCACAGTTCATCAAAGATGCTCGCCAGCCGGAACTTCCAGTCATCTTGCTCGAAGACTTTGGTGCGCTTATCGGTTTAATCTTTGCGCTCTTTGGTGTCTCAATGGCTGCGATTACGCATGACGGACGTTGGGATGGCCTCGGTGCAATCGCTATTGGCGTTCTGCTGATTGTGATCGCGGTGATTTTGGTTCGCGAAATGGCAAGCATGTTGGTTGGTGAAGCTGCACTACCCGAAGAGGTTGAATCAGTGCGTGCTGCATTGCTGTCCGCGCCACTAGTTGATCGCCTCATACATCTGCGCACCTTGCATGTCGGACCTGATGCTTTGTTGGTCGCGGCAAAGATTGGCATTACAGCCGACATGACGGCGCAACAAATTGCAGCTGGCATTGATGAAGCTGAATCGATTCTGCGTACGGCCGTACCTTCAGCCGAGTATGTATTCCTCGAACCAGATATCTACCGCGCATAAAAGAAAATGAAAAAGTGAGAGGCAGTCAAAAGACTGCCTCTCACTTTTTGTTCTAGTGGATTACTCCGCAGACATGAATGGGTAACCGTATTCCTTTGCAGGAACCATGGTTTCCTTGATGCTGCGTGCGCTGCTCCAGCGATGCAAGTTCGCTGCGGCTCCGGCTTTGTCGTTTGTGCCTGATGCACGACCACCACCGAATGGTTGCTGCCCAACGACAGCGCCAGTTGGCTTGTCGTTGATGTAGAAGTTTCCAGCCGAGAAACGAAGCGCGTGACTAATCTCGGTGATCGCTGCACGATCCTGCGCAATGACTGCGCCGGTGAGTGCGTACTTGGCGATGCCTTCCATCTCGTTCATGACTGTTCGCCAGTTGTTGTCTTCGTATACGTGTACTGCAAGCACTGGGCCGAAGTATTCGTCCGTGAAGAACTCGGCTGTCGGATCAGTTCCAACCAGAACAGTTGGGCGAATGAACCAGCCTTCGCTGCGATCGTAGGTACCGCCGGCTGCAACAGTGATTGTGCTGTCGGCATGTGCGCGATCGATAGCGCCACTGACGCGGTTAAATGCCTTCTCGTCGATGACTGCGGTCATGAAGTTACTGAAGTCACTCGCATGGCCTTGCTTGATTCCATCAACTTCAGCCAAGAAATCATCCTTGATTGCATTCCATACTGAACGCGGCACATATGCACGCGATGCTGCTGAACACTTCTGACCTTGGAACTCGAATGCGCC
>CANFIL010000081.1 GCA_947447095.1 Actinomycetota bacterium
GACTTGTGCGCGGTGTCCCAGCCGGACCTTTTGATGAACTAGGACGAGAGATGGATATTTTCTCTGGAGTCATTGATGCGTAAATTCGGTTGGTTCGTTGTTGGAGTACTCATTGGCTTTGGAGTGGGTATCGCAGCTGGATTTGTCCGCGCTGATCGGATCCGTATTGCTGGAGTCATGGTGCACTTCGGAATTGCATTGGCAATCGCCGCCGTTTTAGTCATCCAACTGTGGCTCACTCGCCGCTTCCAATCTCGATGGATTGGTGTGGGTTATGCGGTCGGTTGGATTAGCGCGACTATCAAGCTCGGAGCTGCCAATGGCACAGGCGATCTCGTGCTACCTGGTTCAGCCCTTTCCACCGTGTACGTGTTGCTCGGGGCTATTGGACTATCGATGTTCGCAGCCTTACCTCCGATGCGCCCCGAGGCGGCCTCAGCGCCGGCCGAAAGTGAGCCTCACACCTGAAGATGAGCCGATTGGCTCGGGCAAATCCGAAGAATTCTCGGCTTAAATCACTGATGCCAAAAAGTGGCAGTCGCGAGGCAAAGAAGGGCTGCAGCAGTTAGTCTTATGAACAGTCCCATCACGTATTGGAGAACAACATGACCTACGTCATCGCACTGCCTTGTGTAGACCTCAAGGACAAGGCTTGTATTGAAGAATGCCCAGTAGATTGCATCTACGAAGGTGACCGTATGTTGTACATCCAGGCTGACGAGTGCGTGGACTGTGGCGCATGCGAGCCAGTGTGCCCGACAGAGGCAATCTTCTACGAAGATGATGTCCCTGCAGAGTTTGCTGAATTCAAGCAAGCCAACGTCGACTTCTTTGAAACTTTGGGCTCACCTGGTGGCGCTGCAAAGACCGGCAAGACAAGCAACGATCCAGCTTGGATTCTTGCGCTGCCACCACAGGAGCACTAGTACTTGGCAACACCACTTGCTCACGGGTTACCTGATTTCCCGTGGGACCGCATCGCACAAGCTGGTGAAATAGCGCGGACGCATGCAGATGGAATTGTGGATCTGTCGATTGGTACGCCCGTTGACGACACACCTGAATTAATCCAAGAAGCGCTGCGCGTACATGCGAATGCACCTGGTTATCCAACTGCACTTGGCTTGCCGGAATTACGTCAGGCGTGGGTGTCATGGGGACGCCGAATTCTTAACGCTGATGTGACTATCGATCACGTTGCGCCACTTATCGGCTCCAAAGAACTTGTCGCTTGGTTGCCTATCGTGCTTGGTCTTGGCAAAGACGACGTTGTCGCTGTGCCAGAACTTGCGTACCCGACCTACGCTGTTGGCGCCTTGATGGCTGGTGCACAATTTGTCACCTACAGTTCAGCAGATTCCATTCCAAAAAACGCCTCGATGATTTGGGTGAACTCTCCAAGCAACCCAACTGGGTATGTCATGAGCGTTGACGAATTACGTTCAGTTGTTGCACGTGGCCGTGAATTAAACGTCCCAGTGGTAAGCGACGAATGTTATGTCGAACTTGGTTGGGAAGAAGCACCAGTCTCTGTTCTAGACCCTCGCGTTAACGATGGAAATCTTCAAAACATTTTGAGTGTTCATTCATTGTCAAAGCGCAGCAATCTTGCGGGTTACCGTTCGGGTGCTGTACTTGGTGACGACCAACTGATTGCCGCAATAGTTTCGTTACGCAAACATGCAGGCATGTTGATGCCGATGCCGGTCCAGCATGCAACCATCGCAGCCCTCGGTGACGATGCTCATGTACTCGAGCAGAAGGCCCGTTATCGCGCCCGCCGTGACGTACTTCACAGCGCGTTCACATCTGCTGGATTTGAGATCCACCATTCGCAAGCTGGACTTTACCTGTGGCTCACCCGCGGTCAGGATTGCCTCGAAACCGTCAATTGGCTGGCTCAGAAGGGCATTTTGGTGGCTCCTGGAGACTTTTATGGCCCAGCGGGACAGATGTTCGTCCGGGTGGCAATGACCGCCACAGACGAGCGAATTGCTGCTGCCGCAAGCCGTCTGTAACTGCGACGTGCATTAGTCACACGCCCTAGTGGCGGAGTAAATTGAAAGCATGTCAGATGCGATCCTTCACCACGATGGTGGTCAATTAACCTTCAAAGAGGTCCAAGCAACCGTTGGCTCGAATGCCTACAACACGGGAGCACTTCTTAAAGAAACTGGCCGAGTCGCACTCGACTACGGATTCATGAACACTGCGTCATGCGAATCGTCGATCACCTACATTGATGGCGACGCAGGTATCTTGCGTTACCGCGGTTACCCGATCGAGCAACTTGCGGAGAAGAGCTCATTTCTTGAAGTGTCCTATCTGCTGATTTACGGAGAACTTCCAACTCCTGCGCAGCTATCAACATTTGAATCTGACATTCAGCATCACACGATGGTCCACGAAGACCTTCGCCGGTTCTTTGACGGTTTTCCTCGCGACGCGCACCCCATGCCAGTCCTGAGTTCAGCAGTGAGCGCATTGTCGACGTTCTACCAAGATGCACTCGATCCATTCGATGAGCATCAAGTTGAGATGTCCACGATCCGTTTGATGGCAAAGCTTCCAACAATGGCGGCTTACGCGCACAAAAAGACAATTGGCCAGCCGTATCTGTATCCTGATAACTCATTGGGTTACACCGAGAACTTCTTGCGCATGACCTTTGGTGTTCCTGCCGAGCAGTACATCGCTGATCCTGACATCGTCAAGGCACTTGACATGCTGTTTATTCTTCACGCCGATCATGAACAAAACTGTTCAACATCAACCGTGCGCATGGTTGGTTCGTCGCAGGCAAACTTGTTCGCTTCAGTTTCTGCAGGAATCAATGCGTTGTTTGGTCCACTTCACGGTGGCGCCAACCAGGCTGTGCTCGACATGCTCAAAGACATCAATGAGTCCGACGAAGGCGTTGAGGGATTCATTCGCCGCGTAAAGAACAAAGAAGACGGCGTTCGCTTGATGGGCTTTGGTCACCGGGTCTACAAGAATTACGATCCACGTGCATCAATCATCAAGAAGCATGCCGACGAAATCCTGACCAAGATGGGTGTTGATGACCCGTTATTCGACATCGCTAAGCGTTTGGAAGAAGTCGCACTTGCTGATGACTTCTTCAAGGAGCGCAAGCTTTATCCGAATGTCGATTTCTACACCGGTTTGATTTACCGTGCGATCGGATTCCCAACACCAATGTTTACCGTGCTCTTCGCACTTGGTCGTTTGCCAGGTTGGATTGCACAATGGCACGAAATGATCAATGATCCTGAAACCAAGATCGGTCGCCCACGCCAGGTGTACATCGGCGCTCCAGAGCGTAACTATCCATCGAAGTAAACTTCAATACGTAAGACCCCGATCTTGTTGGATCGGGGTCTTACGTATTTCACGAACTAATTGGCATGAAGAGCGCTGTTCAAGCCACCCCATGTACCTTCACGGTTTGATGCTTCGAGTGCTCCGGTTACCGAGTTGCGACGGAAGAGTAATCCATTGGCACCAGAAAGTTCCTTGCCCTTAACAACGGTGGCGTCAGGCAACGTGATCTTTGACCCGGCAGTGATGTAGCAGCCAGCTTCAACAACACAGTTATCACCAAGTGAAATTCCAACACCGGCGTTGGCGCCAATCAAGCAGCTCTTACCGATAGTGATGACTTCTTTGCCACCACCTGAGAGTGTGCCCATGATGCTTGCGCCACCACCAACGTCTGAACCGTCTCCGACCACAACGCCAGCCGAGATGCGACCTTCGACCATGCTGGCACCAAGTGTTCCGGCATTGAAGTTCACGAAGCCTTCGTGCATGACTGTTGTACCACTTGCTAGATGTGCTCCGAGGCGAACGCGATCGGCATCAGCAATTCGCACTCCACTTGGTACGACGTAATCGACCATACGTGGGAACTTGTCCACGCCAAAGACTGTGAGGTGGCCACCCTTGCTGCGCACGTTGAGCTGAGTTGTCGTCAAGTGCTCGAGTGCAACGGGACCGAGATTCGTCCAGGCGTTATTTGGAAGCAAACCAAAGATGCCATCCATTGAAATGCTGCGCGGTGTGACTAGTCGATGGGACAGCAGGTGCAGACGTAAATACGCATCAGCAGTGTCAGTTGGAGGTGCATCAAGATCTGCAATATGTACTTCAATGACCGTGGTGCGGGTGCCGCGAAGGTCGTCGGTATTAATGCCGTGATCTAGGCCGGATGGCGCAGTAGGCGTGCTACCTAAGGCTGGTTCTGGGAACCAAACATCTAGAACCTGGTCGTTAAATACGGTTGCGAGCCCGATTCCAGAAGCGGTGCGTGCTGAAGTCATAGTCTGCCCTTCGCGATTTTTCGAATACAGGACTACCGTAGTCGTGTGGGACACATTGCGTTGAATGCGGATGCCGATGTCGTTAGTTTGACTCGGGACTTGGTCAATTTCCCTAGTGTCTCGCGCAATGAAGCAGCTCTCTGTGACGCGATTGAGGCCATACTTCGAGCCAAGCCTTGGCTGGAAGTCACTCGCATCAGCAACAGCCTGGTAGCTCGAACCAACTTAGGTAGATCTCAGCGAGTAATTGTTGCTGGCCACATCGACACCGTGCCAGTTGCTGACAATGACAGCGCTGTCGACGTGCTTGCAGGTGGATCTTTGCCAAGCGGTCAAAAAGTTGACGAAGACGTACTCTTCGGTTTGGGCTCGTGTGACATGAAAGGCGGCGTCGCGGTTGCGTTGCGCGCTGCAGTCACAATCGATGAACCTGCATTCGACGTCACCTACATCTTTTATGAATGTGAAGAAATTGATAGCAGCCTCAATGGGTTAACCGTTATCGCTGCGCAACGCCCTGAGCTGTTGGTCGCAGACATCGCAGTCCTGCTAGAGCCGAGCAACGCTGGCATTGAAGCGGGCTGCCAAGGAACGCTAGTTGCACAAGTTGAGATCAAGGGTGTTCGCGCCCATAGTGCGCGTTCATGGAAGGGCGTCAACGCGGTTCACGGTCTAACTGAATTGCTGGCTCGACTGAATGCGTACGAACCACGGCGTGTAGAAATTGACGGACTTGAATATCGCGAAGGTCTCAACGCGGTTCAAATTCATGGTGGAGTGGCCAATAACGTAATTCCAGATTCAGTGCTTGTAAATGTTAATTATCGATATGCACCGAGTCGAACTTCCGCGGAAGCCGAATCCCACGTTCGTGAAGTACTTGGAGATTACGATATTGCAATCCTGGATAACACGGCCGGTGCAATGCCTGGACTTGATCGACCAGCGCTTGCTGACCTTGTTGCCCGAGCCAATGGTCAAGTAGCGCCGAAGTTTGGCTGGACAGATGTTGCGCGGTTTTACGCGCTCGGCATTCCAGCTGTCAACATGGGACCAGGCGATCCAAGTTTGGCGCATGCCCGCAATGAGCATGTTCCTATCAGCCAGTTACACAGTTGCGAAGCTACGGTTCATGCCTGGCTACGCGGCTAGGAGGAACCCCAAATGTCTGAACAGACTCCCGTCTCACCAACCTTACGACAAGGCCCTGTCCTTCGACGCGGCCATGCAGTAAGCCGTGGAACGACTGATCAGCGCTTGTTGGATAGTCATGGCGATTCTGCATGGGTGCACGAAGATCCATGGCGTGTGATGCGCATCCAGTCAGAATTCGTCAATGGCTTTGGAGCGCTCGCAGACCTCGGTCCCGCATTCAGTATTTTCGGCAGTGCACGTACGCCAAAGGACCATCCTGAATATGTCCAAGCTAAAGAGTTAGCCCACAAGCTCTCAGATTTTGGCTACAACATCATCACCGGTGGTGGTCCCGGCATTATGGAGGCCGCCAATAGCGGCGCATGTGAAGGTCA
>CANFIL010000082.1 GCA_947447095.1 Actinomycetota bacterium
AAGCCACAACCAAGAGAAAAATGAAATGCCCGTTATGGCGTAGTACCCACACTGCAACCGTTACTAGGGCTAACCACAATGTGATCGTACGCAGTGATTCACGCAGGTTTGCCTGTTCAAAAGTGACTAAGTGCGCATGTGAACGTTCTTGATCTTGTGCCATACCTTGACGCTACCTGATTCACCCGAAATCCGTGCAAACATAGTGTCTATGCCGAGTTACCGCACTGAAGCCATCGTGCTTCGCACACACAAACTTGGCGAAGCTGATCGCATCATCACCATGTTGACAAAAGATCGCGGCAAAATTCGTGCAGTTGCTAAAGGGGTACGCCGTACGAAAAGTCGTTTTGGCGCGCGTCTTGAGCCGTTTAGTCGCGTCGATGTCTTGGTGCACGAGGGCAAGAACCTTGATATCGTGCAGCAAGCAGAGCTCATAGTTTCGTATGGCCAAAGTATGACGCTTGACTATGGAATGTGGACCGCTGGCCAAACCATGGTCGAGACCGCGGATCGTTTGACGAGCGAAGAATCGATTGCCGCCGAAACGCAGTATGTTCTGTTGGCATCAGCGCTGCGCACGTTGACAAGTGCTGAACACGATTCGACGCTTGTTCTCGATTCCTATTTGCTTCGATCGTTATCTCTTGCTGGTTACAGCCCATCTCTTGATGCGTGCGTTGCTTGCGGGGACACAGACATTCCGTTCTTTCATGTCGGATCCGGAGGTGCAATGTGTTCTGCGCATCGGGCTCCTGGAAGTGTCGCGCCAAAGGCCGAAACTTTCGACCTTCTTAAAGCACTTCTCGTCGGTGACTGGGCGTATGCAGATGAATCGCCAGTAGGGAATCAACGCGAAGTGTCAGGAATTATTGCCGCGTATGTGCAGTGGCATCTTGAACGCGCCTTGCGCTCGTTGCCGCACGTAGATCGATCCGTGACAGGATTGCCACATGGTTAACTTGCCGCCAGCACATCCCTCGGGTGCCGTCGCTCCACAACTTGGTAAAGACTTTGTTCCCAAGCACATCGCAGTAGTGATGGATGGAAATGGTCGATGGGCAAAAGAGCGCGGTCTGCCACGAACTGCAGGTCACGAAGCAGGGGAAGCATCGTTGATGGACTGTGTTTACGGTTCGCTCGAATTGGGAGTTGGCTGGCTCTCTGCGTATGCCTTTTCAACAGAGAATTGGCGACGATCGCCAGAAGAAGTTCGTTTCCTCATGCAATTCAATAAAGACGTCATCAATCGTCGTAAAGAAGAAATGAATGATCTTGGTGTTCGAATCAGGTGGGCCGGTCGACGACCAAAATTGTGGAAATCGGTTATCGAGTCACTTGAAGAATGTGAACGTTTAACGGCTAAAAATACAAAGCTCACCCTGACTATGTGTGTGAACTATGGTGGGCGAGCAGAAATTGTGGATGCGACCTCGGCTATCGCTCGAGAGGTTGCAGCTGGTCGCCTGGATCCAAACAAAATTAATGAGAAGACCATTGCACGTTTTCTCGACGAGACCGACATGCCCGATGTTGATCTCTTTGTGCGCTCAAGCGGCGAACAGCGATTCAGCAACTTCCTGCTTTGGCAAAGTGCATATGCCGAAATGGTTTTCTTGCCAACACTGTGGCCAGATTTCGATCGCCGTCACTTGTGGCACGCTTGCGAAATCTATGCATCGCGAGATCGTCGCTACGGTGGAGCGGTGCCGAATGAATTGCCGAGTGACTAGGCGAAATTTACGATAACTCCCATGGCGACCACGCCCAGCACGGTCATCAACAGCGTTAGACGTGATGGATGCGTACTGTGGGCCTCGGGCAAGATGTGCGAGGTTGATAAGTAAATCAACATGCCAGCGAAAAGTGCGAGATAGCCACCGAGGAATTCATTGCTGATTGCAAGATAGGTTCCTGTTGCTGCTCCACCTACACGAGCAATGCCATCGAGGCCTAAGAGGTAAACCGATGACTTCTTCCAATTTCCGGAGTTCATCAGTAGGGCAACGGTGTTGAGGCCATCAGTAAACGCGTGCGACACAACGGCAATCGCCACTGCAAGACCCAGTGCCTGTGAGACGTGAAAGGACAAACCTAAAGCAACGCCATCCAAGAAAACGTGGACAACCATTCCTGTAGCACCAATAATTCCGGTGGTTACACCATGGCTGTGTTCGTGATCGTGGGTGTAGTCCGATTCGGCTGGTTCGTGGGCACCTGAAAATCCTTCGATCACGTGCAGTAGAAGGAAACCGAGCACGAAATACACCATGACGCTTGGAATGTTTCCAAACTTCATGTGGTTGAGATCGAAGATCTCGGGCAAGAGGTCAAAGGAAACTAAGCCAAGAAGGAGTCCGCCGGATAGTCCAAGCAAAAGGTGCATTGAATCTCGAGAGCGCAGGGCCAATGCGCCACCAAGTGCGGTGGAGCACACAGTAAGGAGCGCAACGAAAACGGCCATGGACTCATCGTAGTCGGCGACGTTGCGAGAATTCTGCAATAACTTTGCAACCGCTGCCGACGATGATCCGTAAGCCCGTGCTTGACTAGTGGCACGATGAGTAACGCAACCCACGTGTTGCTTGTGGAGAGGAATGCTCATGCATGGCAAGTTTTACTCCGTATGGGAGTTTGACGTCGCTGCCCATGATCAGTGGCTGGCGAGCGTTCCTGCGGTGTTTGAGGTGCTTCAGCAGCGCGAGGGTTTTGTTGAAGGACACGTCATGAGAAGTCCAGATGAACCTAGCCGTTTTGCAGTTCACGCCACATGGATAGATGTGGGCTCATACCGTCGTGCTCTAGGTTCCACACAAGCAAAAATGATCGTGTGGCCATTTCTTGCCGACATGATTGATCGACCAACTGCATTTGAAGAGTTGATGTTCGCTACGTCTGAATCAATTACTCATTACGAATCGAGTTTGGGCCAAGACTAAACAGTCTTTTATTTGACTGCGCCGAGTGCCTTTGCTCCCTCGGGAGTAATCAGATAAGTAAATGTCGCTGTCGCTGCAAGTTCCCCTTCGGCGAGCTGAGTTGCTGATGCGATCCGACCAGAACTGTCGAGGGTATAGGTAGTCAGGTAGTGAGTGTCGTCTATAAAGTTTGCGACCTCAATATCGCCACTAGCAGTATTCTTCACTGAGCCAATGTCGGTTCCGGTATTTGCCTCAAGACCTTCAAGCTCTGCCATCAAAACGCTTGGCATCATGCCTGCGGAATCAATTTCTTGAGTGTCATTAATGACCAAATCTGATTGTGCACACACGCCATTGTTCGCGTCTTGCACAACGACGGTGACAAGTTTTCCTGTGGAGTCGCTCCACAGTTCAGTCAAACCTTTTGAGTTAGCCGATGTGAGGGAATTTTCCAGTGCTGCGCGATAAGCCTTGGCCGCACTTGGTATCACGACATTCTTTGACACCGATGCCAGCGGAGTAGGAGAGCTCGTAGGAACTGACTTAGCCCCGCAGCCCGTGGCGCTCATGACGACGATTGCAAGAACGAGCGGAGTGCGAAGTTTCATCAGAAAGCCTTTCCTTATTTCCATGCTAACCGCCTTATGAGGCTTGAAACCTCGCAGACAGTAGACTTCTCGTTATGGACCGCGTTGATGCCGTAGTGAATTTGTCGAAACGTCGTGGCTTTGTGTACCCGTGTAGCGAAATCTATGGTGGTACGCGATCTGCTTGGGATTACGGGCCTTTAGGCGTTGAGCTGAAAGAAAATGTTCGCCGCCAATGGTGGAAGACCATGGTTCAGGGTCGCGATGACGTCGTTGGTATTGACTCCTCCGTCATCTTGGCTCCAAAAGTCTGGGAAGCTTCCGGGCACCTCAAGGCTTTCGTCGATCCACTGACAGAGTGCGTGGCGTGTCACAAGCGTTTCCGTGAAGATCACTTGATTGAAGAATTTGAAGCCCGCAAGGGACGTGCTCCTGAAGGTGGCTTGGCTGGAATCCCGTGCCCCAACTGTGGAGCAAAAGGCCAGTTCACTGAACCGAAAATGTTTAACGGTTTGTTGTCAACAAATTTGGGACCTGTCGTTGATGAAAACTCGCTGCATTACTTGCGACCAGAAACCGCCCAAGGAATTTTTACAAACTATGCAAACGTTGCAGCTTCGGCCCGCAAAAAGCCTCCATTTGGAATTGGTCAAACTGGCAAATCGTTCCGTAACGAAATCACGCCAGGAAACTTCATTTTCCGAACCCGCGAATTCGAGCAGATGGAAATGGAATTCTTTGTCGAGCCTGGAACTGACGAAGAGTGGCATGACTACTGGCTCAAAGAGCGTTGGAACTGGTACGTGGATCTCGGGTTGTCCGAAGAGAACATGCGCATCTTTGAGCACCCACAAGAAAAACTTTCGCATTATTCAAAGCGCACCAGTGACATCGAATACCGTTTCCAATTCGGTGGAAGCGAGTTTGCTGAACTCGAAGGTGTAGCCAACCGTACCGACTTTGATCTCAAGACTCACATGGAGCATTCCGGCAAAGATCTTTCGTACTTTGATCAAGAGTCGGGCGAGAAGTACGTGCCATACGTCATCGAACCTGCTGCTGGACTCACGCGTGCAGTCTTGGCATTCATGCTTGAGGCGTACGACGAAGATCAGGCTCCTAATACCAAGGGTGGCGTTGATACCCGCGTTGTCATGCGATTCGACAAGCGGCTTGCTCCGATTAAGGCGGCGGTACTTCCGTTGTCGCGTAACGAAGATTTGAGCCCTAAGGCACGCGACATTGCCGCAGAGCTTCGTAAGCATTGGAACATCGACTTTGATGATGCTGGCGCAATTGGCCGTCGTTACCGACGTCAAGACGAAATCGGCACTCCGTTTTGTATCACTATTGACTTCGACACACTCGAAGACAATGCAGTGACAGTTCGCGAGCGAGACACGATGGAGCAGCAGCGGATTGGCATTGATTCACTTGTTGGTTGGCTAGGCGCACAACTTCCAGGCTGCTAAATGTTTGCTGACCTGCTGGCGCAAGATCCAGTCATTGAACTCGCGCCAATGGCGGGAGTGACTAATCGCGCATTCCGACGAGTGTGCCGCGAAGCTTCCGCCGACATTCGTCAACGTGCGGGTCAAGTTGACGCCGATCAAACCATTTATGTTGCCGAGATGACGACATCGCAGGCATTGTTGATGCGCCATCCAGAAACACTTTCACTTGTCACCTTCGATGGTGATGAATCAACTCGCAGTATCCAGTTGTACGGCGTCGATCCAGAAATTGTTGGTCGCGCAGTCGCCATGGTTGTCGATGAAGAAATGGCCGACCACATTGATCTCAACTTTGGTTGCCCGGTTCCAAAAGTCACTCGAAAAGGTGGCGGAAGCGCATTGCCGTGGAAGCGGGATCTGTACTCCGACATCGTGAATGCAGCCGTGCGTAATGCGCAAGGAAAAGTGCCAGTCACCGTCAAAATGCGTGTGGGAATTGATGATGACCACATCACGTATTTGGACGCCGGCAAGATCGCCTCTGATGCTGGCGTCACATGGGTGGCGTTGCATGGCCGCACAGCGGCTCAGTATTACGGCGGGCAAGCAGACTGGACCACGATCGCGCGATTAGTCGAGCACATTCCCAACACTCCAGTCCTTGGTAACGGCGATATTTGGTGCGCCGATGATGCGCAGCGCATGTTGCACGAAACAGGGGCACGTGGAGTAGTTATTGGTCGTGGCTGCCTCGGCCGCCCTTGGCTCTTTGGTCAGATTCGTTCTGCAATTTCAGGTCAAGAAGTTCCAGCCGAACCACATGCTGGGATCATTCTTGACCTGATGAAGCGACATGCCCAGCTACTTGTCGAAATGCATGG
>CANFIL010000083.1 GCA_947447095.1 Actinomycetota bacterium
CCCGCAAGTGCACAATTGAAAAGTCTTGAACACGCAACCGTCATTCAACCTCTTCCCTGGGCAAACACGCGAGAATCTTGGTGTGTCACGAACAATCACTCGACGGTCCCTGATGGGCGCGGCCATGGGGGCCCTGGCGCTGACAGCCTGTGGACCGCGCACGGTTTCCGACACAACCTCAAACGAACTCATTGACTTCGTCACAGAAAAGCACAATCTTTTAGCTCAACTCCAAAAAATGAATCGAGCTGCAGCTAAAACGATTGGCGACCATCAACACACACATTTGTCTATTTTGAGCAAGTACTGCGCGCTTCCATCGACAACTCCCGAAACGATCTCTACCGATCCCATTGCTTCGCTTTCCGCTCTAGTCAGAGACGCATTGCGCATAGCCGACTCAACACGCGATGACGAATTGCGCAGGATTCTCTATCTGATGAGCGCCTCGGATTCAGTCCACAGTGAACTGTTGCGGAGCCAGTGATGACAACACTCTCTGACCTCATCGAGTCGTCACATTGTGCGGTGTATACATACGGTGTCGTGGCCGCGTACGTCACAAACAAGCAATCTGCACTGAACAATCAAGCGACATACCGTCGATTGCGTGACCGTTTGATAGCGCTAGCTGAATTAAACAATCTTGATGTTCCTCCAGCATCAGCAGCGTATGAGTTGCCGCTTCGGGTTTCCAGCGATTCAACGGCGCGCACAGTTTCTGCTCAACTTGAAAATGCTCTCTGCGCGCAATGGGCTGATGCATTGGGCTACGACAAAGAACTACGGATCAAAGACTTAGTTGTCGTGCCAAGTCAAGCAGCAGTTCGTGCATTTGCGTGGTCAGGTGTTTCGTACGCATTCCCACGTTAGGAAACGGAAATCACCAGCCGGATGACCATGGCAATTTGAACGGCAATAAAGATAGCTCGCACAAACACGCTGCCACGATTGATTGCCGTACGAGCGCCGATGAGACCACCAAGTAAATTTGCTGGTGCCATGAGCAAAGTCACCGCCCACATCACATTATGTGACGGTATGAAGATTGCAAGAGCTGCAAGATTTGTTGCGACATTCACGAACTTTGCCATCGCGGATGAACTGAGGAAATCGCAACCAATGACAGCAATCAGTCCAAGTACGAGGAACATCCCAGTTCCTGGTCCCATGATTCCGTCATAAAAGCCGATAACTAGACCTAACATCGAGGCCGCAATTGGGCCACGCTGCGTATGTCGCGTCAACGAACCAAAGTCGGGTCGAAGAATTGTGAACACACTGACCACGAGCAGTACTGCGAGCAGGATCGGCTCGAAGGATGAACGATCAACTCGAGTAATGAGAGATGCTCCGATTGCCGAGCCAATGAATGCGGCAACGGCCATTGGAACAATCAGTCGTCGATTCAATGGCATTCGTTTGGCGTAAGTAACCGCAGCCCCAGATGTCCCAACAATCGAGACAGACTTATTTGTACCTGAGACCATCGCAATCGATTGATGTGGGAAAACCATGAGCATCACTGGCAACTGGATCAGTCCCCCGCCACCTGCGACTGCATCAACGAATCCAGCAAGCAAGGCAACTACAACGCAGATGACTGCCGTCGTAATCGTTAGATCATGCAGCATTAGCTGGCTGCATTCCACCCGTTGACAATGTCCAAAACGTCTCCGAGCCGGTCAATCGTTGCATCAGGCGTGATGCCAAGGTCAGTAGATTCGGCTGCTGGGATATTCTTCGAATGAGGCACCCAAATACCGCGCATTCCAATGCTTTGCGCACCGTGTATGTCATCGAACAATCGATCACCAACAAAGGCGCATTTATCGGGGGTTACATCAAGGTTGTACGACACATCGGCAAACACAGACTTGTGAGGCTTTGCCGTTTCGGTTTCACTTGTGAAAAGTAAGTAATCGAACAAATGTAAAACGCCATCGCGTTCGAGAACCGACTCATGATGACGACGCGGCCACATCGTGTTCGACAAAACCGCAGTCTTGATCCCTTGGCCACGCAAACTTTCGAGCAGATCGACGGCATCCTCATCTGTGTACGTGTGAGGATCCCATGCCGCAAGGTAGGCATCGAGCGCCGCAAAATGCGACGCACTTGAAGTATCAACTCCATGCTCTTGGAACATTACTTCGAGCGCACCAGTACCAGTTTGGCCGGCTGTCTCGAATTGATGAGACCAGCGAGCCTGTTCTGCCGCGAGAAGTTCGCCAGCCAACTCTTCAGCACGTTCTGGCGAATAAATCTTGGCGTACTCCAACCATTGATCCTTGAGATCAATGATGTGCCACGGTGTAAGTGTGCCGCCCCAATCAAAAATGACTGCGTCGATATTCATTAGTTACACAACTCAACAACGGTGTTGATGAAATCAGCCACCGGAACAAGTTCTTGTTCTCCGGATGCACGATCGCGTAATTCGATAACGCCATCATTGAGACCCTTACCAACTACCGCAATAGTAGGAATTCCAATCAACTCTGAATCGTTGAACTTCACACCGACAGAAACTCCGCGACGATCATCGAACAACACTCGAATGCCGCGTGCCTCTAGGTCTTCGGCAATTCCTTGTGCAACATTGAACGGTTCGTCTTCTTTGCCCGTTGCAATGATGTGAATGTCCGCAGGAGCAACTTCACGAGGCCACAACAAGCCCTTGTCATCATGGGATTGCTCGGCAATCGTTGCAACAGCGCGCGAAACACCAATGCCGTAAGAACCCATGGTTACCGTGACGAGTTCACTGTTCTCGTCTAGCACTTTGAGATCAAGTGCCTCTGCGTACTTTCGGCCAAGTTGAAAAATGTGACCAATTTCGATGCCACGTGCGATCGTGACCTCTTCACCACAATTGGAGCATCCATCGCCCTGACGAACTTCGGCAGCTTCGATGACGCCATCCCAACCAAAGTCGCGACCGGCAACAAGGTCGTACACGTGATTTCCACGCTTATTAGCTCCAGTGATCCAGCGAGTGCCATTCACAACACGTGGATCCACCAAGTAACGGATTCCACTTGCTGAATTCTCGCCCAGCACTTCAGGACCGATGTAGCCCTTGACTAGCGCGGGATACTTCTTGAAATCTTCCTCTTCAAACGCTTCGAGTTCATAAGGATGAATACCCGCTTCAACGCGCTTGAGGTCGACTTCGCGATCACCAGGCAAGCCAATGACCAACGGTGTTCGGGTGCCATCGATAGCAACTTGCATCAAGACGACATTTTTCAACGTGTCAGCAGCTGTCCAGTCACGATCAGAACGGCGAAGTTCTGGACGCGAATTCGAGATCTCAACAAGTGACGCAATAGTTGGCGTATCAGGTGTGTCTTCCACGTGTGCGGCAGGAACATCGCTGGCATCTACTTCAGGAACAGCGTGGGTAACAATTGCTTCCACATTTGCTGCCATTCCGCAGGCGGGACACTTTACGTAGGTATCTTCACCTGTGGTGCACGGCGCCAAGAATTCTTCAGACTTTGATCCGCCCATGGCTCCGGCCATTGCCGAAACGATTTCGTAACTCAATCCCAATCGATCGAACGTTGAAATGTAGGCGTCGCGGTGACGCTGATAGGACTTTTCCAACCCAGCATCGTCAACGTCAAACGAATAGGAATCCTTCATGACGAATTCTCGAGCCCGCAAGATTCCCGCGCGCGGGCGAGCTTCATCACGGTATTTAATTTGAATTTGGTAAATGCTCAGCGGCAAGTCCTTATAGGACGAGAACTCGCCCTTCACCATGAGAGTGAACATTTCCTCGTGAGTTGGGCCCAAGAGGTAGTCAGTCTTTTTGCGATCTTGCAATCGGAATAAGTTGTCACCGTAATCTTCCCAACGGTGCGTTTTCTCATATGGCTCACGAGGCAAGAGCCCAGGAAAATGCACTTCCTGAAATCCAGCGGCATCCATTTCTTCACGAACCACACGCTCAATGTTTCGGTACACAATGTAACCCAACGGCAACCACGACCACAGCCCTGGAGCGATACGTCGGACATACCCAGCACGGACAAGGAGCTTGTGGCTCGGCACTTCGGCATCGGCTGGATCCTCGCGAAGAGTGCGTAGGAACAGGGTCGACATGCGTAGCACGGCTACTCCTTGAAAGTTGAGAACGAACTGTGTGTCAATGCTACCTAGAACAGCACTGTTGCAAAGGTATCGACTACCTCAAAACCTACGCGTTTGTAAGTTGCAATTGCTGGCTCGTTGAATTCATTGACATAGAGCGAAACAGTCGAGGCAATATCGTCCATAGTTCGTGCCACAACCGAAGCCATTGCCGAGGCAGCAATTCCTTGACCACGGTATGCCGGATTGACCCAAACGCCTTGTACTTGCGCTACCCCATTGCCGACGGAACCGATCTCGGCTTTGAAAACGATTTCGCCATTGTGAGTTCGCACAAAAGCGCGGCGCGATGTGATGAGTTCACTGATGCGATTGCGATAAGCCGGTCCACCACCATGAGCAATCGGAGAAACTCCCACCTCTTGAGTAAACATGTCTACGCAAGCCGGAAAAAGTGCATCGAGATCGGACAGCGTTGCGTAGCGTACGTCATCATCAACAGGAAGTAGTGATCGCGCATTCATTGCCATGACAGGTTGTGACTCACGAATTTCCCGAGCAGCACCCCACGACGGCGAAATGAGATTCCACAAATCGAGTGCTTCAACCCTTGTCCCAACAATTGAAGAACAACGACGACCTTGGCGTCGAAGTATCTCGGCGAATTCTTGACGGGCAACGGACGAAGTGTTGATAGGCACAACATTTGCACCTAGCAATAGAGCAGATTTGAGATGGCCGTCATCGAAATATCCCAAGAAGTCACCGTAGCCATTTCGAAAGAAGCTGTGATGAGCAGAGGCTAGGCGTGCTGAGACATAACAGAACCGGATTGGTTCACGCTCAACCATGAGTCGTAATTGATCAATACTGCGACCATCAAGCGCACGAACTTCGTGAGCCATAAATCAAGAAACAGAAATTACGGGTTCGCCGGATGCTTCCATTGACTCGGCCAACTTCATTGCCTCTTCAATCAGAGTTTCGACGATCTGGCTTTCAGGGACAGTTTTGATAACTTCACCCTTGACGAAGATTTGACCCTTGCCATTACCGCTGGCAACACCGAGATCTGCTTCGCGAGCTTCACCTGGGCCGTTGACGACACACCCCATGACGGCAACGCGCAATGGAACATCGAGACCTTCAAGTCCTGCAGTAACTTGCTCAGCCAAGGTGTACACATCTACTTGAGCGCGGCCTCACGATGGACACGAAACGATTTCTAGCCCGCGCTGACGAAGGTTGAGCGATTCCAGAATTTGATTACCCACCTTGATTTCTTCAACAGGTGGAGCCGAAAGCGAGACGCGAATGGTGTCGCCGATGCCGTCAGATAACAGTGCACCGAATGCAACGGCGGATTTGATCGTGCCTTGAAACGCCGGGCCCGCTTCAGTCACACCGAGATGCAATGGGTAATCGCACTGAGCTGCAAGTAACCGATATGCAGCAACCATAATGACTGGGTCATTGTGCTTTACCGAAATCTTGATGTCGCGGAAACCGTGCTCTTCGAAGAGCGAGCATTCCCACAAAGCAGATTCAACAAGAGCTTCCGGAGTTGCCTTGCCGTACTTCTCGAGCAATCGCTTATCAAGACTGCCGGCATTGACTCCGATTCGAATCGGGATACCGGCGTCTCCTGCTGCCTTTGCGATCTCTTTGACCTTGTC
>CANFIL010000084.1 GCA_947447095.1 Actinomycetota bacterium
ATGACCACTGGTACTGCTTTGATCATGTGGCTAGGTGAATTGATCACCGACCGTGGCGTTGGCAACGGTATGTCGATTTTGATTTTCACATCCATCATTTCAACGTTCCCAGGTCAGCTTGCTTCGATCTGGAAGATTGATGGATCACTCAAGTTCTTCCTAACGTTTGCAGTCGGCATTGTTACTATCGCCGGTGTTGTATTCGTAGAACAGGCACAGCGACGTATTCCGGTTCAGTACGCAAAGCGCATGGTTGGCCGCAAGGAATTTGGTGGCACCACAAGCTACATGCCGATCAAGGTGAACCAAGCTGGTGTTATCCCAGTTATCTTCGCTTCATCATTGTTGTACTTGCCAAGCTTGATTGTTCAATTGACGAACTCACAAGCAGCTTGGGCACAATGGGTTTTGACCTACATGGCCCCGGGTCGTTCGGCTTACCTCGCTGCAAACTTCTTGATGATCATTTTCTTCACATACTTCTATGTGTCGATTACGTTCAACCCTGAAGAAGTTGCTGATGACATGAAGCGTTACGGCGGCTTCATTCCTGGCATTCGTGCAGGCAAGCCAACTGCTGATTACTTGCGCTACGTTCTTAACCGCATCACGTTGCCAGGTTCGCTTTACCTTGCGTTGATCGCAACAATTCCTTACATCGCATTCGATGCACTCGGCGTTGGCAAGCGTTTCGTTTTTGGTGGAACCAGCCTGCTCATCATGGTCGGTGTTGGTTTGGATACCGTCAAGCAGATCGAAAGCCAGCTTCAGCAACGTAACTACGAAGGATTCCTGAAGTAATGCGCCTGCTCATCATGGGCCCGCCCGGAGCTGGCAAAGGTACTCAGGCCGCAGTTATCTGTGAACGTCTGAACATCCCACACATCTCAACTGGCGATCTTTTCCGCGCTAACTTGGCCGAAGGCACCGCACTTGGCGAAGAGGCAAAGAAGTACATGGATGCTGGCGAGTATGTTCCAGACTCCGTAACTAATGGCATGGTTCGCGCACGTCTTGCAGAGAATGACACCGCAAATGGATTCTTGCTCGATGGATACCCGCGCACAATCCAACAGGTTGCAGAACTCGATGGAATGCTGTCGAGCAAAGGTCTGGACAAGGTCATTGAACTGACTGCAGACACCGATGAAGTTGTTCGTCGCCTGCTGAATCGTGCGCAGGAACAAGGTCGCGCCGATGACACCGAAGACGTCATTCGTCGTCGCCTCGAGGTGTACACCGAGCAGACAGCTCCACTTACCGAGCTTTACAGCAGCCGCGGAATTCTCGTTGGTGTCGACGGACTTGGCGATGTTGCCGAAGTCACCGATCGCATCTTCACTGCACTTAACGCTTAAGTAGCCGACGTGTTCGGACGCAAAGACAAAATCGAAATCAAAACACCTGCGCAAATTGACTTGATGCGCAAGGCCGGCATTGTTGTCGGCACTGTGCTCGAGCGCATGAAAGTTGAAGCCGGCATCGGTGTTTCAACAAACGATCTTGATCGCATCGCGCGAGAAGAATTAACCCGCTTTGGCGCTGACTCATCGTTCCTTGGTTACTACGGATATCCATCAGTGATTTGTGCATCGACAAATGATGAAGTTGTGCACGGCATTCCGAATGATCGCAAACTTGTTGATGGTGATTTGTTGTCGATCGACTTCGGCGCAATCGTTGATGGTTGGCATGGAGACGCTGCAATCACAATTGAAATTGGTACTCCGATTGCTGCACAAACGCAACTATCGAATGTCACGCGCGAATCAATGTGGGCAGGTCTTGCACAAGCAGTTGTTGGAAATCGTTTGACTGACATTAGCCACGCAGTTGAAAAAACAATTCGCATGGCTGGTGAATACGGAATTCTCGAAGAATATGTTGGACACGGTATCGGCACAAAGATGCACATGGATCCAGCTGTTCCAAACTTTGGTTCACCAGGACGTGGAGTTGAACTTCAAGCCGGCATGGCCCTTGCTATCGAACCGATGGTCACACTAGGCGAGCGTCATGTGCACACACTTGCCGATAACTGGACTGTTGTCACCGATGACGGCTCACGTGCGAGCCACTGGGAAAACACAGTGGCCATCACCGAAGAAGGTCCGTGGGTTCTGACTGCACTTGATGGGGGAGCCGAGTACTTCGCTACTCATGGCATCCCAAGCCCTGCCGCCGCAAAGGGCTAAACGTTAAATCGAATGAACTATTTATTTTGCCGATAAACAACACTGCGATGCGCCACACGAACGACGACAATTATTAATTTCTCATCTTCGACTTCGTAAAGAATTCGATAATCGCCAACTCGAATTCGAAATTCTGATCTATTTGCGAGTTTTACCGCCGCAGGTGGAAACGGGTTTTGGCATAGAAGCTCAATTGCTGCGTACAGTCGAGGACGAACTGATTTATCCAAGTTGTTTATTTCTTTGTGTGCTGCCGGAGTGAACTCGACCTCGAATGTCACGCAAGACCCCACTCACGTTTTACGTCTTCCCACGGAATGTTGGGGGAGTTGTCTACACGTGCGTTCTCGATTGCTCGGATGTCCTGCGCGGTTTCGTAAATTTCCATGAGCTCGTCGAAAAAGGCCTCGCTTATGAGTACCCCCTGAACTTTGTGGTGGCTTTCAATGAATACGGCTTCGACTGCCGAAGTTTCCAGCGCCTTGCTTAAATTGGCGCGAAATTGAGTAACTGAGTAACTAGCCATGAACTATATGTACATTATTTATTCTGAAATGTACAGAAGTTCCTTGAATTAATCACGGCTTGTCGCTGCGGGTTTGCTTCAAATGGTCGTAATCTATGGGACCGATCTAGGCCGATTTCATGTTTTGGGGTGTTTTGGCATAACATCGTGAGTCGGTCCAGAAAAAGTCTGGGCCGTGTCTAGGGAGTGTTAGTTACTTTATGGCAAAAGACGGCGCCATCGAACTCGAAGGCACCATCCTCGAGTCTCTACCGAACGCTATGTTCCGTGTAGAGCTAGAGAACGGTCACAAAGTTCTTGCACATATCTCAGGCAAGATGCGTATGCACTACATCCGTATTCTTCCTGACGACAAGGTGATTGTGGAGTTATCTCCATATGACCTGACTCGTGGACGCATCGTTTATCGCTACAAGTAATCAAGGACGAGAAAAAGTGAAGGTTAACCCCTCAGTTAAGCCAATGTGCGACAAGTGCAAAGTCATTCGTCGTCACGGTGTCGTCATGGTCATTTGTGAAAACCCACGCCACAAACAGCGCCAAGGCTAGATAGACACTTCCCAAAACAACTACCCGATCCCGATTCTTGCGCGTGCGTGAGAGCGGAACGATACCTCTAGGCGTTCAAAGGCTAGAGACCTTGTCAGGCGGCAAGGACCGGTGGATGTTCCAGACCTTTGACTAAACAAGAAATGAGATACGCCTGATGGCACGCCTTGTTGGTGTTGACCTCCCACGCGAAAAGCGTCTAGAGATCGCACTTACTTACATTTACGGCATTGGCCGTACCCGCGCGGATGAAATCCTCGCAGCTACTGGAATCAGCCCAGACTTGCGCGTCAAGGACCTGACTGACGAACAGCTCGTACCACTTCGCGATTACATCGAAGCCAACTTCAAGATTGAAGGTGACCTTCGTCGTGAGGTCCAGGCTGACATTCGTCGCAAGGTCGAGATCGGTTCGTACCAGGGTCTTCGTCATCGTCGTGGCCTACCTGTCCGTGGACAGCGCACCCACACCAACGCTCGTACCCGTAAAGGTCCTAAGAAGACCGTGGCTGGAAAGAAGAAGGCGACTAAGTAGTCGTCTGATTCCCCGTAGAGATTTAGGAAAATTTAAATGCCTCCAAAGAAAGCTGGCGCGGCCGGAGCTAAGAAGATCCGTCGCAAGGAGAAGAAGAACGTTGCAGTGGGCCAGGCCTACATCAAGAGCACGTTCAACAACACAATCGTTTCCATTACTGACCCAACTGGCGCTGTGATCTCATGGTCATCCGCTGGACAGGTTGGTTTCAAGGGCAGCCGTAAGAGCACCCCATTCGCCGCACAGATGGCTGCTGAAGCAGCTGCAAAGCGCGCAATGGAGCACGGCATGCGCAAGGTAGACGTATTCGTCAAGGGCCCAGGCTCAGGTCGCGAAACCGCGATCCGTTCACTGCAAGCTACTGGTCTTGAGGTCGGCACGATCCAAGACATGACCCCTGTCCCTCATAACGGTTGCCGCCCACCAAAGCGCCGCCGCGTCTGACGAATAAGTTTTAGGAGAATTAGAAAATGGCTCGTTATACCGGCCCCGACTGCAAGCGTTGCCGTCGCGAAAAGACCAAGCTCTTCCTCAAGGGTTCAAAGTGTGATTCACCGAAGTGCCCAATGGAAAGCCGTCCTTACCCTCCAGGCCAGCACGGTCGTGGACGCTCAAAGGATTCAGAGTACTTATTGCAGATGCGTGAAAAGCAGAAGACTGCACGTATCTACGGTGTTCTCGAGAAGCAGTTCCGTGGTTACTACGAAGAAGCTAGCCGTAAGCACGGCAAGACTGGTGAAAACCTACTTCGCATCCTCGAATCACGTCTCGACAACGTTGTCTTCCGCGCTGGCTTTGCAAAGAGCCGCGACATGGCACGCCAGATTGTTCGTCACGGACACATCTTGGTTAACGGCCAGAAGGTAGACATCCCGTCATTCCGCGTCAGCCCTAACGATGTAGTTGAAGTAACCAAGAAGTCACTTGAACTCACACCATTCCAGGTTGCATACGCTGAAATCGGCGAACGTACCGTCCCAGGTTGGTTGGAAGTTATTCCAGCTGGCATGCGCATCTTGGTTCACTCACTTCCTGCCCGCGAAGCAATTGATACGCAGGTCCAGGAACAGCTGATCGTCGAACTTTACTCGAAGTAACATCCCCAACTAACTGCGACTTCAAATAGAGGTTGTCGCCGGAAGGAAGACACTGTGCTGATTTCAGTACGCCCGACACTGACCGAAGAGGTTATCTCGGACACCCGTTCCCGTTTCGTCCTAGCTCCACTAGAGCCAGGTTTTGGTTACACATTGGGTAACTCAATGCGTCGCACGCTTCTCTCGTCAATCCCTGGTGCAGCTGTAACAAGCATCAAGGTTGGCGGCGTGCTTCACGAGTTCACCACCGTTGAAGGTGTGAAGGAAGATGTCACCGAACTCATCCTGAACATCAAGAACCTCGTAGTTTCATCACAGTTCGACGAGCCAGTGGAATTGCACCTTCGCAAGTCCGGTGCTGGCGTTGTCACTGCTGCTGACATCCAGGTTCCAGCGGGCGTGGAAATCCACAACCCAGAACTACACATCGCAACACTGAACGACAAGGGTTCAATCGAAATTGAATTCGTTGTTGAACAGGGTCGCGGTTACATCTCGGCTGCAAACAACAAGGCATCCGGTGGCGAAATTGGTCGTATCCCAGTTGATTCGATCTACTCACCAGTTCTGAAGGTCACCTACAAGGTTGAAGCAACACGTGTTGAACAGCGCACCGACTTCGATTCGCTTGTTCTTGATGTTGAGACCAAGGGTTCAATCTCACCTCGCGATGCTGTTGCATCTTCGGGTCACACTTTGGTTGAACTATTCGGTCTTGCTCGTGAATTGAACGAGAACGCTGAGGGTATCGAAATTGGCCCATCAGTAACCGATCAGTTCGCTGCTGAACAGCTCAACATGCCTGTTGAAGCTTTGGATCTCACAGTC
>CANFIL010000085.1 GCA_947447095.1 Actinomycetota bacterium
ACATACTCGTCGAGTAGTCACTGCCTAAACCAATTAGATATCGATTTCCAGCAACCAAAATCGCATCGTCTTCACTGTGCGCGAACGGACCCACAGCTCCTGAGATGCGAACATGGATTTCAGGGGCGATTTGATCCCCTTTCCAAACTTGCTCGACCTTAACTAAATCAAGTTTTTTCCCGACCTCGATGACAGTCCCGACAACCAGTTTGTCTACTTGATAGGTATCTTGATTTTGGCCAAACCCTGCAGCACACATCGCGATACTCGGAGTCGTAGAGCTACACAGCACCAAAAAGAAGATGGCCGCTATTGAAGATGTCAGAAATTTTCGCCTCATGGATAAAGTGCCAGAAGCCCCAATATGTCGCCTTTACCTAAACTTCGCTGAGCCACAGTACAAGGAGCAGAAACTGATGACATCGTTAAATTCGGGTGAGTTGCAGACGACGCGTGGTCAAGTCCATAGACATGTCCCCATTCGTGCACGGCCACCCCAACCATGTCAAAAGCGTTACTGCAATTGGCAGGAAGCGTCGAGAACCAATTCCTCGCCGAATTGAATCCGACGTCAGCTGTACTTAGTTCATCTGTACCTGGCCTTGCTATTCCCCACCAACAAGTTCTAGCAAGAGTTGTATAAGCCAACCCTGAAACCCAACCATGCACGTTTACTGTGTCAGTCGGAATAGACGCACAGTTAGCTCCTAGCACAATTGGGATCTGCGGATGAAGTGTGGTTAACCCTACGTAATTATTTCGATTAGTCGGGTTAGCTACAATAGAGCAGTTATTGGTTGCATTAGTGATTATGTTGGCCGCTGATAAATCTGCTGAAACAGCCGACCCACTACCAATCCAATTCCCACTTCCGGCATTATTGAAGTACCAAGCATGGTTATCAGATTCTTTGTACCCAGCTAAAGCGTAGAACGAATCACTGCATGCAGAGACCCCGCTGGAAATCACTCCAGCGCTGGTTAAATCACTCACAGTTACTACGCCATCAAGATTCGCGACATACATCGAATCTCCCGAATCACTTGGATTTGAAGAGATTTCGGCCACTCCTACGGAAGTCCCAATCGCTGGAATAGGCAACGACAATTCACCGCTGGAAATTTCTAAATCAATAGGATCGCAAGTAACTTCTGATCCACTTTCATTTACGATGCTCGAGCATGGATTCTGCGCCGCGCCGGCAACATCTGCCATCCCAATAGTCATACTTGCCATCAAGGCAAAACTAACCGCAATGCAGCTTTGTCGCTTCGCCATAAGGACCCCTTCTCGTTGTTTCATTTTCATATCAGAACTTTCGCAATCAACAAATACCTGCTCATTAGTTACACATTCGTTACCTCCTGAATACACTTGTGGTCAACGCCGATTTGAATGGACGGACATTTGGCACACGATCTAATCGGGTTCGCTGTTCTTGCTGGACTTCTCACGATGTTGCCAGGCTTGGATACTGCGCAGATCTTGCGGGCCGCGACGTTGAATGGTCCGCGCGCAGCGTACGCGACGGTGTTCGGAATCATGACCGGTGTATTGCTTTGGGGCATTGCTGCGGCAGTCGGGATTAGCGCTCTGTTATTAGCCTCGAAGATTCTCTATCAAGGCTTCTTGGTTGTCAGCGCGGGATACCTGCTCTATCTAGGTATCAAAATGCTTAGCGATTCACGAAACATGCAGGAACTAACAGTCGACACTTCGACGTCAACACGGCGTGGGTGGCAAGAGTACAGTCGCGCGTTTTTTGTAACGTTTACGAATCCGAAGAACGGTGCGTTTTATATCGCAATCTTGCCGCAATTCTTGCCTGAGAACTTGAGCCCTGTTGCTGGTGGACTGCTGCTCGCAACAATTCACAGCTTGGAATGTTTTATCTGGTTCAGCCTTTTGATTTGGGGAACTAACCTCGCACGTAACTTCTTTGCACGTACGCAAGTTCGAGTTTGGCTCGAACGCATGTCCGGCATCGCGCTCATCGGATTCGGAATTCGAATGGCAATGGAAGTGAAGGCTTAGCGACCTACATGTGCTCCATGGCTTCTTGGCCTGTTTCGGCACGAGCTGGTCGAGCCATGAATGCAGTAAGCACAAGTTCTGGGCTCAATGCCGAATGCACGACATTCACAACTTGTTCAGTGATCGGCATTTCTACTTCGTGACGCTGCGCCAACTCAAAAAGCGGCTGGCAACTTTTCACGCCTTCTGAGGTGGTCTTTGTCTTTGCCACAGCCTGTTCGATAGTCATTCCTCGACCAAGGTATTCACCAATCGTGCGGTTACGCGATAACGGCGACTGACACGTGGCAACCAGGTCACCAACGCCAGCAAGACCCGCGAAGGTCAGTGGATTAGCTCCGAGTGCAACGCCCAAGCGTGACATCTCAGCCAGACCTCGGGTCATCAGCGCGGACTGAGAATTCTCGCCATAGCCCAAACCAACTGCCATACCGTTTGCTAGCGCGATGACGTTCTTGACTGCGCCAGCAATCTCGACGCCGATGACGTCTGTTGTGTAATACGGGCGGAAATATTCTGTCGTGCATGCATCCTGTAATCGACGGGCAGATTCTTCATCGATACATGCAACTGTTGTTGCAGCAGGTTCGCGAGCCGCAATTTCGTGCGCCAAGTTCGGCCCCGAAACAACCGCAATGCGCTCGTGACTGATTCCGGTAACTTCGGCGATGACTTCACTCATGCGCTTGGTCGTGCCAAGTTCGATGCCCTTGATCAGCGATGCGACTACGGCATTGGCTGGAATGAGCGACTTCCACTCTTCAAGGTTTTCCCGCAAGTGCTGCGCAGGGATGGCGAGCACAACAAGCTCAGCCTCAGCTAAAACCTCGGCAGCTTTTGTTGACGCGTTGATTGATGCTGGCAGCGCCATGTCATCGCAGTACTGAGTGTTTGTGTGCGAGGCGTTGATCTCGTCAACGATCTCTTGCGAACGTGCCCATACAGACACATCACAACCGGCGTCAGCCAGGATCATGGCGAATACTGAACCCCACGAGCCAGCACCCATAACAGCTGTACGCATTACGAGTTCTCCTCTGGTTTGGCTGTGCCCAATGCTTCTTCGCGGCTGAGGGGTTGTGCGGGAGCTTTTTCGCCACGGATTTCTTCAAGCAACGACGTGATGTCGCGCATGATGCGATCGGTTGCTTCTTTAAGAACGGTGGCCGTCAACGGCTGACTGCGCAGGTCGTCCAAGTTCACTGGACCACCTGCATACACATGCATGGTCTTGCGCGGAAATAGATGCGGGAACTTCTCGTACGGCCCCAAGACGTCTTGCGGTCCCCACTGAGCCGCTGGAATAACTGGAGCTCCGGTCGTCAATGCAATGCGCGCTACGCCATTCTTAGCCGACATGGGCCACAAGTTCTTATCGCGCGTCAATGTACCTTCGGGATAAATCACGACGCACTCGCCCTTGTTCACGGCTTCGATCGCGGAGTGCAATGACGAGACGGCAGCTGTCGTGCCGCGAGCAACGGGAATCTGGCCAGCATTGAGCAACAGTTTGCCGATGAGTGGAATTTTGAAAACTTGAACTTTGCCAAGGAAGCGTGCCGGGCGGCCGTTGTCGTGCACGAAGTGGCCGGCAACAAACGGATCGAACCACGACAAGTGATTCATGGCAACGATGATGCCGCCATCACGGTGAAGGTATTCCCCACCGCGCCAGTCGCGCTTGGTTAACAGCATCATGAACGGACGCAACAGGCCAGTCACAAAGGTGTAGGCGCCACCTTGTTTTGACTGGGCTTGACGTTTGCTCACGGGGTTAATCCTGACATAAAACGAGGCCGCCTATACGGCCCTAGAAATGTGCACTTGCTCTTGATTAGGCAAAGAAGAAGCGGTCGGACCCGATTGCTCGAGCCCGACCGCTTAAACGCTTTGGCTTACTTGCCTGAAACGATCTTCTTGAATTCTGCGCCAGCGCGGAACTTTGGAACCGAGGTAGCTGCAATGTTTACAGGTGCACCGGTCTGTGGGTTGCGGCCTGTGCGTGCTGCACGGTCCGACTTTTCGAAGATGCCGAAGCCTGAGAGTGAAACCTTGTCACCCTTAGCAACTGCGCTCTTTACGCCTTCTAGTACTGCATCTACAGCTGCGGTTGCGTCCTTCTTGCTGATGTCGGCACGCTCGGCCACTAGATCAATTAGTTCTGCCTTGTTCATTGGGTCCTCCATGTTTAGGCCCGACGTTTCCGCTAAGAAAGCCGGAGGGCCATAAAACGCTTTGCCTTATAGCCTTGCTGAGTTGTTCCAGACTTCCCCGTCTGGCTCAAGACTCACTTTATGGCGCAAAATCAAGGGTTTATTGGTACGCCACGCTACGACACGCCGAAAAATCCTTGAAAACCCCCGATTTTCACCTTTTTCGTCCCCAAAGCAGGGTTATCCACAGCACAAAGCCCGCCGACCGAGTTGGTGGCGGGCTTTGAGTAATGAGTGAAATTTAGGCAGTTGTTGGCTTGTAGGCCGCGCGCTTGCCTTCAAATTCGCCGATTGTGTCGACGTGCTTGAGAGTAAGGCCGACATCATCGAGGCCTTCCATCAAACGCCAGCGAACGTATTCATCAACTTCAAAATTGGCCGTTAAACCACCTGCGGTGATGCTGCGGGCTTCCAAATCGACAGTGACTTGAGTCTCTGGGTTGTTTTCAATTTCTTTCCAGAGCTGATCCACGACGTCTTGGTCTACGAGCGCAGTCAATAGACCCTGCTTGCCTGAGTTTCCGCGGAAGATGTCGGCAAAGCGTGACGAGATGACGACCTTGAAGCCGTAATCCATCAATGCCCACACTGCGTGCTCACGGGAAGATCCGGTTCCAAAGTCTGGACCGGCAACCAATACAGTTGCGCCATCAAACTGCGATTGGTTCAACACAAACTCTGGGTTCTTGCGCCATGCCGCGAACAACCCATCTTCGAATCCGTGACGGGTAATGCGCTTGAGGTACTCGGCAGGGATGATCTGGTCGGTATCGACATTGCTGGCACGCAATGGAACTGCGGTGCCGGTGTGAACTGTGAACTTATCCATCTGTGCGCTCCTTAGTTCAAATCTGTTGGGGACGACAGCGTGCCGCGCACTGCGGTGGCGGCAGCAACTGCTGGGGATACGAGGTGGGTACGACCGCCAGGGCCTTGACGACCTTCGAAGTTACGGTTCGAGGTCGATGCGCTGCGCTCGCCTGGGGTCAACTTGTCTGGGTTCATTGCCAAACACATTGAGCAACCTGCTTCACGCCATTCCGCGCCGGCTTCGATGAAGACCTTGTCCAAACCTTCGGCCATCGCTTCGAGGCGAACGCGGACTGAGCCTGGAACGACAAGCATGCGGGTGTTCGATGCAACCTTGTGACCCTTAAGAACATCAGCAGCCGCGCGAAGATCTTCGATACGACCGTTGGTGCATGAACCTAGGAACACCGTGTCAATCTTGATGTTCTTGATTGGCGTTCCAGCCTGAAGGTCCATGTAGGCAAGCGCCTTTTCAGCAGCAAGCTTTTCGGATGCATCATCAAAGTCGTCTGGACCTGGAACGTTTGCCGACAGTGGCGCGCCCTGACCTGGGTTAGTTCCCCATGTCACGAACGGGCTCAGTGTTGATGCGTCAATGAT